>NZ_JAFCMD010000029.1:0-67426 GCF_018130105.1 Bradyrhizobium sp. AUGA SZCCT0160 | reverse complement strand
AAAATCGAGTACCAGTACTACGATTTCGGTACCCGGAACGCTCTCTTTACCAGCGCTGCTGGCGTCGTCACCGCTGTCGGATTCCGCAACGACGAGCATACGATCAAGGCCGGCCTGAACTACCGGTTCGGTTGGGGCAACGCGGCGGCTTCCCGTTACTGACGGCTTATAGAGATGCAGATTAAAAGGGTCAGCCGTCAGGCTGGCCCTTTTTTTATCCAACGCTGACGTGGGCTCGCGAAACTGCGCGTCGTCCCGGCTCATTCGACCGAAACCCGCGCAAGGCCACCCATGCCGATCGCGTTTGCCCCTGCCCGGCTCAGTTCGATTCACCGGCTACGGATGAACGGCCCCGCGGTCCGTAATCCGTACGCGCGCAGAGCGGCCGTTGGCCAGGTTCGTGACCGTGACGTGACCCGAATGCGCGCTTCTTGTGAGCGGCGGTGGGCGCATGCGTATTGAAGATCGAGCCATCATCACCGACGTCCGCGGATCAACGACCTACCATTACCGCTACAACAAGCGTGGCCGACTCGACCAGTTGACGATGGGCCCGACAGTGACCGCAAGCCATAGCTATCATGGCCTGGAGCGGATGGCGGTTCGCACCACCCAGAACATGACGCCTGCGGCCACAACGCACTACATCTACGACCCCGCCGGACGTCTGCTAGTCGAGGCATCGGGCACCGGGTCCCCGCAGAGAGAATATGCTGGATCGACAACTCGCCGTTAGCGCTCTTTGCTGATCTCGGAACAGGTTCGGCTCCATTCAACTTGAAAGTGTACTTTTGGCGCAGTGGGCTTTCGATCCAGCGGTTTACCCATATCGGGTGTTTCCGCAGAGACCCTGCGACAGGGCCTTTTCAACGCGATTTTGGTGGGTGCGACGAACATCAGCACGCAGCAGGCGCTCGTTGACCAAGAGGAATGTCCCCTTTGCCTATCGGACGAGGTTGGGAGAACTGGGCGGCAGTGGTGGTCAAACCCGTCTCCGCCGATAATCTCTGCAAAACGGGAATTTCCGCGGACAGGGCTGGAGACTTTCGGCAGTTTCGCCCCTGAGAGTGGGAGATCGGGAACCTGGAGACAAAGTAGAATGCGCGAAAAGCCGGGGATTTCCGGGCCTGTGAGGCGCAAGTTGCAAACTGTCGCGGAACGCAGGACTGCGTGGCTGGCGACGCAGTGGTGATCGCACCCGTCTCCAAGCGGATTCCCTGCAAACAGGGACTTTTACAGGGAAATTGACGATTTTGGCGACTTGGAGACTTTGGCAAAATCGTCAGGGACCGCGGCAACGAAGCCGTTTCGGACGTAATTCCCTACTCCAGTTAACAGGGAATCATTCTGGGCTAACAGGGTAGCTATCCGGCCGTAACAGGGAGCTTCACAGGTTTTGCATGTCAACGACCGCTTTGCGCCACGAGCGGCCGTTCGCTTACCACGCATCAGGCGAAGACTTCTCGTCACATGGCACGCAGCCAAACGCCGGCCCTGGCTGCCGAGACGCTGCCGCTGGTGGTTCCCTAGCCCGATATCACCGAAGTCAGACCGCCATCGACGGCAAGGGTCTGACCGGTGATGTGCTTGCCCGCGTCGCTGGCGAAGAGAACCGCGGCGCCTTTCAGATCGTCCTCGTCACCGATGCGGCGCAGCGGCGCGCCGGCGGCGAGCTTTTTCGACCCCGACAGCTTCGATCGTGCCCCTCGTCATCCTCGACGGAAAGAAGCCGGGCGCCAGAGCATTGGCCGTAATTCCGTAGCGTCCCCAACTACCCGCCAGGGCTCGCGTGAAGTTAACCACCGCGCCCTTGCTCGTGTTGTAGGCGATCATCTGCATATCTCCGGAACTTCCGAACAGGCCCGCGATCGACGCAAGGTTGATAATGCGGCCATACTTGTTGGGAATCATCGAGTGCTTCGCAATCTGTTGGCTGAGCAGGAACAGCGAGCGGATGTTCAGATTCATCACCTTGTCCCACGCCTCGATCGGGTGATCCTCGGTCGGCGCGCCCCAGGTTGCGCCCGCATTGTTCACCAGAATGTCTACCCGACCGAGCTTCTTGATCGTTTCGTCGGCGAGCCGCTTGACGTCTTCGTCCCTGGAATTATCAGCTGCGATCCACTCCGCCTTGATGCCGAGGCCGGCAAGATGCGCCTGGGCCTTTTCCAGATCCGGCGCCTTGCGAGAGGAAATCACGACCCGCGCCCCTTGCTCGCCTAGCGCCTCGGCGATCTGCAGCCCAAGTCCGCGGGAGCCGCCTGTAACAAGGGCATCCTTGCCGGTGAGATCGAATGCCTTCTTGATGCTTCCCATAGTCAAATCCTCTTGTGGACGAAGTTTTGCTGCGCGGTTATGTGGTCCGCGGGATCTCTATTTCCCGCGGAATACAGCCGAGCGACGTTCCACGAAGGACTGGATGCCTTCTTTCATGTCTTCGCTGCTGAAGACGCGATCCTTGATCTTGGGAATGTAATCGATCGCAGCTTTTTCACCGGCCTCGATGTATTTCAGCGCGGCTTCCTTGGTCACCTGAATGCCGATCGGCGCGTTCCTGGCGATCAGATTCGCGATCTCCATCGCGCGACCTATCTGCTGGCCGGGAGCGACGACTTCCTGAACAAATCCGATCTTGTAAGCCCGCGCTGCGTTGAACTCGTCGCACAGGAACAAATGATACATCGCATCTCCCCAGCCAGCCCGCGTCAAATACCGGAAGTGCGCACCACCAAGGGGCGCGATCCCGCGCTTGGATTCCATCTGGCAGAACCGTGCGTCGTCGGCCGCGACGACGATGTCGCCAGCCAGCATCATTTCGATGCCGATCGTAAAACAGATCCCCTGCACTGCCGTCACAATCGGCTTGCGACAACGGCTTTTCAGCGCGAACGCGTCGACGTTTCCGGGCTTGATCTCGGTATTCTCGGCCTTGGATCCAAAGAATTTCGGCATATCCAGCCCGGCTGTGAAATCAGGGCCTTCGGCGCAGAGTACCCCGACCCAGTAATCGTCCGTTCGGTCGAGAAGCGTCATCGCGTCCGACATCTGGGCCATCATCTGCGGACTGAAGGAGTTCTTCTTCGCCACATTGTCGATGATGATCTTGAAGACATGCCCGTGCACCTCGGTGCGGATCTGGCCGACATGGGTTCTAGTGTCGTTCATTTGTTGCCTCCGAATTGTTTCCAGGGGACTGTGCAACGACACGCAGGCTCCGATCGACTGGCGTGCAGCTAATTATTCCCTGCCAGCAGCTTGGAACGGTCGCCGAAGCACTGGCTACAGAAAATTTGGATTAGACCTTATTCAGTGGCGATGCGCCCTGCTTCGAACCTTTCATCGCTCTACTCAGCTCAGCGCCGCGAACGCGGTCCGCTCGAAAGCCATCAGTTCTTCCGTCCGGCCGTCACGCACCTTTAGTAGCCACTGCGGATCCTGAAGCAGCGCCCGGCCCACCGCGACGAGATCGAACTCCTCGCGATCGAGGCGGCGGATCAACTCGTCGAGGGACGCCGGACGGGAACTCTCGCCGCCGTATGCGGCGATGAATTCGCCGGTCAGACCGACCGACCCGACCGAAATCGTCGGCACGCCCGTCGCCTTCTTGGCCCATCCGGCGAAATTCAAATCGGAGCCCTCGAACTCCGGCTCCCAGAAGCGCCGTTGCGAGCAATGCAGAATGTCGACTCCCGCGTCGACCAGAGGTTTGAGCCAGGCTTCCAATGCGCGAGGCGTATCGGCCAGCTTCACTTCAAAGTTCTGCTGCTTCCATTGGCTGATGCGGAGCACTATCGGAAAATCCGTTCCGACCGCCTTGCGCACCGCGTGGACGATATCAGCGGCAAACCTGGCCCGGCCGGGCAGGTCCTTGCCACCGTAAGCATCCTCGCGGCGATTGGTGCCCTCCCAGAAGAACTGATCGATCAGATAGCCGTGCGCGCCATGCAATTCGACGGCATCGAATCCCAGGCGCTTCGCCGCAAGCGCCGCATCGGCAAAAGCGCGAATGGCGTCAGCGATGGCCTCTTCGCTCATCGGCTCGCCGAACTTCTTCTCCGGTCGCGACAGGCCGGACGGACTGTCGTAGGCGCCGGGAGGAGACCAATTCTCGGCGCGCGTGCGAACGGCTCCGACATGCCATAACTGCGGCGCCATCAGGCCACCCGCGGCGTGCACCTCGTCAACCACACGCCGCCACGCTGCCAATTCCTTATCGCCATGAAAGCGGGGAACATTCGGATCGTTCAGGGATGCCGGACGATCCACGCCCGTCCCCTCCGATATGATGAACCCGACCGCCCCTTCGGCACGGCGCCGATAGTACCGCGCGACGTCTTCGGTCGGAATTCCGCCCGGAGAGAATGAGCGCGTCATCGGAGCCATTACGACCCGGTTCGGCAAGTTAAGCCCTTTCAGCTGGAAAGGCCGGAAAAGTGCGTCGCTGGACATTCGCGCTTCCTTGGTCAGTTGGTCGCTCTGCGTGCTCCGATCACACGCATCGCTGGTTCAAAAGGCAAGCTCACTTTTCCTCGGCGCTGAGAACCTTCCCGAATTGATCCCACGTGCTGCCGTTCCAGCGCTGCAGCTGCAGCTGCGTGTACGCCATACTGCTTTCCGGCCCGGTGTTGACCGTAACACCCGGTATGAGCGTGGGGAGTGACAGCCCGCGGATGCTCCGCGATTGCTTGACGATATTCTCCCGCGAGAGATCGTCACCGCACTGCTTGAGCACCTGCTCCAGAATCTGTCCCTGCTGCGTCCCGAACACATAATTGGCATCACCGATGTCCGCGCCAGGCAGGTATTTCGCGAAATGCTCACGGTACCATTTGATGCCAGGGTCGTCGGCCCACTTCTTGTCGTTCGGATCCTTGGTGATCGTTGCTGCGATGATGCCCACCGCCTTTTCCGGTCCCGCGGGAACGATGGTTGAAGAGACCGAGCTCGAAACGAAATTGATCAGGAACAGAGGCTTCCAACCAACCTCATCGGCCTTCTTGATAGCCTGAGCCGCGAACTTCGGCGTGCCGGCAACCAGGAACGCCTCTGCGCCAGACGATTTCAACTTCACCACGTGGGAATCGATCGTCGGCTCGGTCACTTCATAGGAGGACGATACAACTTTCTTGTCGAAGTCGTCTTTCAGATAGCCTTTGAATGCATTGAGGAAGTCCTTACCCAAATCGTCGTTCTGATACAGGATCGCAATCTTGGCGTCCGGCCGGGCCTGGGTGATGTATTTCGCATAGATTCGCCCTTCCGTGTCATAGCTGGGCAGGCCCGTGGTGGTCATCGGAAATTCAGCGAAATTCGTGAACTTGGTGACGCCGCTTACGACAAACAGATGCGGCACTTTCTTCGCGTTGACGTATTTGATGGTGGCGCCGATGCCGGGCGTACCGAGCGGGCCGAACAGGAGGGCCACTTCATCGCTTTCGACGAGTTTCCTGGTCTGCTCCACCGTTTTGGGAGGGCTGTAAGCATCATCGTAAGTAATGAGATTGATCTTGCGGCCGTTGATGCCACCGCGCTCGTTGATCGAATTGACGTACGCGATCAGACCCTTCCCGGTATTGCTGAGCGGCGACGCGGGACCGCTGAACGGAAACGTAGCTCCCACCTTCACTTCGGCGCTGGTGACGCCGGGTGTTTCCGCACGCGCGTGCGCGCCGACAATCGTCACGCCGATCGCGGCCGCCAGTATAGACTTCCTGAACATCGGCTTCTCCCTTGTGCGGCGACGGGCGTCGCTCATCATTCGTTGAATTTCCGTGCGGCCTCACGACCGACTCCTGGTATGACTTCGTTCCAATCCTTGCAGTGCATCGGTCAGCCCGCGGCTGCGGCGCTGGACGCCTGCGCCGCCCGTTCGATCGCCAGCTCTCGCAGCTTGTGTTTGAGTATCTTGCCAGTGGAGGCTGACGGCAGAGCGTCGAGCACGATCAATTCGGTCGGACGCTTGTACGAAGTGAGCTGTTGGGCTGCGTACGCCTTCAGGTCTTCGGCGCTGACACTGGCGCCGGAGAGAAGTGCAACGAACGCGACGACCTCCTCGTTGCCATCAACCGGTCGTCCCACCACAGCCGATTGGACGACTTGGTCGTGCGCGTTCAGCACCGCCTCCACCTCGGCGGGATAAACGTTGAAGCCGGAGCGGATGATGAGTTCTTTGGTTCGGCCGGCGATGTAGAGATGGCCCTCGCCGTTCACTCGGGCGAGATCCCCTGTGTTGAACCATCCCTGGTCATCGATCGCCGCGGCCGTCTGCTCGGGAGAGCGATAGTAGCCAAGCATCACGTTAGGACCTCGGACGTGCAGCTCGCCCACTTCGCCGGTCGCCACCTTCTTGCCCTGCCTGTCCACGATCCGGTGCTCAATACCGGGAAGAAAGGGGCCGACCGACTCGTCCGAGACGGGATGTTCTGAACGGACACCCGACAGGCCCGGCGAACATTCGGTTATGCCGTAATTGTTCAATAGCGGGATTCCGAATTCGTCCTCGATCCGCTTCTTCAGATCGAGGTCGAGCGGAGCGCCGGCGACGGCTATGGTCCGCAGCTTGCCTCGCTCGAGTCGCTGGATACCCTTGACCGCCTTGTGTTCGAGCAGACGCTGATATGTGGCGGGAACACCGAACAGGCTCGTAATTCCCTCCTCGGCGATGGAATGGGCCAGCGCGGCGGGATCGGCCTTGGCCACAACGTACAAGGTAGCGCCGTGCATCAGCGTGGCGATCAGCAGGATCGAATACCCGACGATGTGGGACATCGGCAGCACGCCGTAGATGCGGTCGGCGGGGCCGCTTTGGCGAAGAACTCCTGAAGTCCTTGCGGTAAAGAGCAGGTTGCGGTGGCTCAGCATGACTCCCTTCGGAGCACCGGTCGTGCCCGAAGTGTAGAGAAGGCCCGCGACCTGGCGGGCGCCATCCTTTTCGACGGGCTCTGCTTGCGCATCCGCATTGAGCGGACCAATCCCGATTCCACCGAATGGCCCCACAGCGTTGATTCTAGCTCCGACGCGGCTCGCGTGATCGGCCGCTTCCTTCGAAAGCGCCGAGTTGAACAGCACACGTCTTGCGCCGCTGTGCGTTCCGATCAGATCGATCTCCCTGGCTGAGAGGCGGGGATTAACCGCAATGCCCCAAGCATCGAGCTTGCTCGCCGCGAACAGCATCGCCCCCAGGGCCACGCTGTTCTCGCTCGCTATCATCACCCGATCGCCGGGCCTGATCCCCAAATCGATGAGATCCTTCGCCGCAGCGTCGACAGCTTCCGAGAACTGCCGGTAGCTCCACGAACGCCCCCCTTCAACAAAGGCCGGATGATCCGGGATGTCCCGCACGAACGGCGCGTAGACTTCGTGCACCCTCGACGGCAGGCCATCGAGCAATTCGGCCGCAGTGATATCGTCCACGCTCCTCATGCCATCCTCCTCGCGCCTTGTTTTCGAGAGTGCTGCGTGGCCTCCCCTTTAAACGGGCAAGTCCGCTCCTCCACTTCCATCGGCCGCCGCAAGTAAATAGTTCTAAAATAGAACTGTCAAGCCGGATGGCGGAGCGCTATTCTGGAAGGAGGATGGCTTCCATCTCACGGGCTCAATTCCTATTTGGGATTGAATTGATGTGACGCGGATTATTCGGAGAAATCAGTGGGATAAGACTAACTCGGGAAAGTGCGTTGCCCGTTGGCACGCGCAGTCGCGATATCAGCGCTCGTCAGAGTCAGCTAATCCCACGCGAATGCTCGCTTCGCGTGCGCAGGTTGGAGAAGCTTGGCACAGGCATCGTTGTCTAGCGACTCGCAATCATCGCGTCATTGCTATGCCACTGCGGCATTGATCGCCAGGTGAACACTGGCTGAAGCTGGCAACTCGTCGTACGACGCCAGCTCATTGGGCGCCGTACGGTGAAACGTCTCGGCTGCTCGGGCATCCACAGCACAAAGTCCCCACGCATCACTCAACCTACGTTACAGGGAGCATGCGTTTGGCTGACGATCTTCAGCGGCGTAGTGAGGCTGAGAGACGCCTTCGATTAAACCTCCATGCTGCTTGCCCCAACTCCGAAGCGAAAGCAGTACAGGCGCCAGGCTCTGCCCGAAGGGGGAGATTTCATATTCCACCTTCGGAGGAATCTGTGGATAGGCATGGCGCACGATCACGCCATCGGCCTCCAACTCGCGCAATTGAAGGGTCAGTATCCTCTGCGTGGCGTTAGGAATGGCTCGGGACAGTTCCATGAACCGCTTCTTGCCAGCGAAGAGATGAAACAAGATCAGTGGCTTCCACATGCCGCCAATCACGGACAGTGTCACTCCGACCGCACATCCGCTCTTCGCGTCAAACCGTCTTGGACGCATAGACACCTCCAAAAATGGTCGCATATGCCATAATTATGCGTTCTGCGGCATGCAGGACACGAATTCGGGTCGGCGGAGCCTAAGCTGCGGTCACAGTCGCTCGGTTGACGTCTTTGGATGTTGCCGTCGATGCCATTTGAACCGACGTCCGGATTTATATCACATGACGGTCCTAATACAATAGATGCTCGAAGCTCCTGCAAGACAGTGGCGGATATCGACAAGGAACTCACTGACAGCGCGCCTGAGGGCTGTGCTGATAAGGCCTCGGCATGGCCGGTAGCTCCCGGACGCTCCGTCGCCATGTCAGGCCCGCTGTCATATCCGCCAAGGCCCGGCTCCCCGCTTTGGCCGTCGGGTACGTCCATAAATGATAGTATCCGCTTTAATTGTGCCTTCTTGCGAAAGAGAGGCGCGACCCTAGGTCCGTGGACAACGCAACACCGACCTAGGATATGGCGATGACGTTCAAGGCACTGCTGGCAGGAAAGACAGACGGAAAGATTACGACCAACGTGGTCGAAATGAACGAGCAAGATCTCATGCCTGGCGACGTTACGGTCGCCGTCGATTATTCGACCGTGAACTACAAGGATGCGTTGGCCATTAGCGGGCGCACGGAGGTCATTCGCCAGTTTCCCCTCATTCCCGGTATCGATCTCGCTGGAACAGTGGAGGCATCCTCCTATCCCGGCATCGCAGTCGGAGACCGCGTCGTCGCCAACAGCTGGGGGTTAAGTCAGACCCATCACGGTGGATATGCCCAGAGGGCACGGCTGAAAGGCGAATGGTTGGTCAAGATTCCGGCGCCATTTTCGACAAAGGACGCTATGGCAATCGGCACAGCCGGTTACACCGCGATGCTGTCGGTTCTCGCTCTCGAACATGGCGGAATCACACCGCAGCGTGGCGACATCCTCGTAACCGGCGCCAACGGCGGCGTCGGGTCAATCGCGATCGCCCTCCTCGCCGATCTCGGCTATCGCGTCGTTGCATCTACTGGACGGCTTGAGGAAGCCGATTATCTGCGAAGTCTCGGCGCGGCCGACGTCATTGATCGACGAACGCTTTCGGAGCCTGGAGCGCCTATCGCGCGCGAGCGCTGGGCTGGCGCTGTCGACTCCGTCGGCAGTCATACGCTGGTGAACGTGCTGGCGCAGATGCAGTACCGCGGCGTGGTGACGGCCTGCGGACTGGCCCAGGGCGTCGATCTTCCCGGAACGGTTCTGCCGTTCATCCTGCGCAATGTCACCCTGGCGGGCATCGACTCGGTGAATGCGCCTCAGGCGGCGCGACTCGAGGCATGGTCGCGTTTGGCGCGCGATCTGGACGTGAACAAGCTCGCCCGAACGATGCAGGTCGTTGGCCTCGCGGAGGTCTCCGATGTGGTGCGCCAAATGTTCGCCGGGAAGGTGCAGGGCCGCACGGTCGTCGACGTCAATGCCTAGCTATGTCGCGGCCGGACTTGCTCGGCGACGCATCGACGAAAATCGGACCGCGCGGCAACAAGACAGCAAACCCTCCTGGAGACCATTGTTTTGCGGTCGATGTCGGCGAGAGCACGTCGACTCGAAAGGCAATGGTCAATCGCGCGTCGAGGGTCCGGACCAAAGCAAGTGCGGTTCACCATTTCTCGACCCACGGCCGGAGCACGACTTCGAACGCCCAGGTCGACCGATGCTGCCGGTGAAGCTGAAGATAGGTTTTCGCGATATGGACGGGGTCGGCCATGTTGTCGTCGACCGTTGTTCCCGCCAGCCGGTGAGCGCGGGTCCCGTCCTCCTGGGTCCAGCCGATCGCGGCGTCGATCGGCACATTCGCGACGTGGATACCCTGCGGCATCAGTTCTCTTGCCATGCTTTGCGCGAGTCCGGACTTGGCGTGACACGCCATTGCAAAGGCGCCACTTGACGGGAAGCCCTTGAGCGCCGCGCTGGCGTTCGTGAAGACGATCGTTCCTCTCGCGCCGTTGGCGTCGGGTTCGTTTCCGAGCATGAGCCGAGCTGCCTGTTGACCGACCAGAAACGCAGAAAACGCCGAGTTTCGAAGGGTTTCGAGCGCCATGGCCGGGTCGGCTTCGATAACGCTCTTGCGAAAAATGCCGGGAACCCGGCCATCGATGTTGTGCACGACTAGCCTTGGGGTCCCGACGTCTCGAACAACATTTCCGAACAGCTGCGCCACGGCTGCCGGCTCACTGGCATCGCTGGCATATCGTCGCACGCCATGCGTCTTCTCAAGGGTCTCAAGGACCGCCTTGTCCGGATTCCGGGCAGCGACGCAGACACGCATGCCGTTTTCCGCGAATAGCCGGGCGCAACTCGAGCTGATGCCGGGGCCACCGCCGACAATGAGTGCGACGTCCTGTATGGAAGGTTGGGTGTCGCGCTTGGATTCAGTCATGATGCTTCCTCGGATGCGTTTTGCGAACGGCCAGCGTCGTGGCATCGCAACTCAGGCCGCGTCATTAGGGGACCTACTGTTTCACTGCAATGACGACCTTGCCCTTTGCGCGCCCGGTCTCGACGTAGGTCAGCGCATCTCCAGTCTTCTCAAACGGAAAGACCTTATCCACGACCGGACGGATCACGCCGGCTTCGATCAGCGACGTGATTTCGCTCAGCTGCTGTCCCTGCGCACGCATGAGCAGGAACGAGAAGCGCACACCCAGGCTTTTGGCTTGCTTCCGCACACCACGGCTCAGGAGGCGTATCACCAGCTTCAGGAACAGGTTCATCCCAAGCTCCTTGGCGAATTCGGGATCCGGCGGCCCCGAAATCGAAATGAGGAGGCCACCCGGCTTGAGCACGCGCAGGGATTTTTCGAGCGTCTTGGCGTCCTGGCTGTGCAAGACCAGATCGTAGCCCGACAAAACCTTCTCGAAATCCTGCGTCTTGTAGTCGATGACAATGTCCGCGCCGAGACTCTTGACCAGCTCGACATTTTTCGTGCTCGTCGTCGTCGCAACTATCGCGCCGAGATGCTTGGCAAGCTGGATGGCAAAAGTCCCCACACCACCGGAGCCGGCCTGAATGAAGACCTTCTGCCCGGGCTTCAGCTTGGCCACCTCTACCAGAGCCTGCCAGGCGGTCAGCCCCACGAGCGGAATGGACGCGGCTTCTTCCATGCTGATGTTTTTGGGCTTCAGCGCCACGTCGGCTTCATTGATGGCAATGAATTCCGCGAATGTTCCGACCCGATGATCGCGCGGCCGTGAATAGACCTCGTCGCCCGCCTTGAATCGCCTGACCTTGGGACCAACCCTGGTGACGATCCCCGCCACATCGTGACCGAGAACGAAAGGCGGACGATACGACAGGAAGCTTTTGAATTCTCCGTCCCTGATCTTGGAGTCCAGAACGTTCACACCGGTTGCGTGAACTCGAACCATGACATCATCGTCGCGCACCTCCGGCTCTTGCACTTTGGCCAAGCGCAGAGCGCCCTTCTTTTTGTACTTGTCGACAACGAATGCCTTCATGGCGTCTTCTCCAATCTGAAATATGTCGCGGCGTCAGGCGCCGAGGAAGGACAGGGCCTTCGGCACAAAAACGGCGTGGTTCTGAAAAATCCCGCCATGCCCGGCATCTTCGTAGATGACCAGTTCTGCGCCCGGGATACGGCGCGCCATATCGATGCTGTTTTCGGTCGGCACCATGATATCGTTCTCGCCATTCGCGATCAGCACCGGAACGCGGATGCTGCCGAGATCCTGAGGCGCCTGTCGGCCCCAAGCGGTGATCGCCTTCACCTGCCGCCAGAAAGCGCTGGGCGTAGGTCCTTTGTCCCGGCCTGCCTTGCGCTCTTTCAGCCGTTCCAGGAAGGCTGCCGCCGCTTGCCGGCCGTTGATCGTGGACGTGAAGAACAGATAGAATTTTGGATCCCGCAGCGTCAGAAATCCTTTGATCATCAAAGGCCAGGATACCGGCCACACCTTGTCGATACCTGTGCCGCCCGCCGGGCCCGTGCCAGCCAGAATGAGCTTTCGCACCAGCTCCGGTGCCTTCAGCGTGATATCCTGCGCCACAAATCCGCCGAGGGAAAAGCCGACCAGATCGACTTTTTCGAAGCTCAGCGCGCGGATCAGGGCAATCGCATCCCGCGCCATTTCATCGATGGTCACAGGCGCTGTTCCGCCCGATGCACCGATTCCCCGGTAATTGGTCGCGATCACGCGATGCTTGCTGGCGAGACCATCGACAATCCGCGGATCGAAATTGTCCAGAACAGCGCCCCAATGATTAAGAAGGATGAGCGGCACGCCGCTCCGAGGGCCGATGTCGCGGTAGACGAAAGATGTCCCCCCGACATTTATCGAGAGCGTGGGTGCATCTATGTAGCGCGTCCCCCGTCCGATGTTAGTAACAGAACTAGCCATGGCTTTCTCCCGTGTCCGGCTCGGACCGAAAATTCCAAGATGGACGGGATATTCGGCCGGATGGCACAACTCCCTCTTTGCGCGCCAGTACATGTGCTGAATTACGCCAGCCCGAACTGCGACCGCAGAATCTTGTCGAACAGGGCCCGAGGACACCCGGCGTAGGCGACCTGCCGCGCGGCCTTGCCACACGACGAGCCGGCGAAGACCGTTGTCTTCTTGCGCTCCGGCGCACTCAAACCCGGCATTATTTTACCTCTCAGCTATAAAACAGCCCACTTTCCTCATTTTTTTATGACGATCGTCATCTTATGTGTTAGATGATGATCGTCATGAAAAAAGTCAAGCGGAGTTTTTACGAATCTGAGATCGCTCGGCCGTGGTCAGGACCAACAGGCGCAGGTCCTGCGACCAACGGAGTGAGAAAACGATGAGGGTGTCGCGAGAGAAGGCGCTCGAGAACCGCGAGCACATCATCGGGACTGCGGCGCGCCTGCTGCGCGAGCATGGTTTCGAGGGGATCGGCGTTGCCGACATCATGAAAGCTGCCGGCCTGACCCATGGCGGCTTCTATCGCAACTTCGCTTCAAAGGATGATCTGGCGGTCAAGGCCAGCGAACGTGCGATCGCGGACACGACAGCGTTGCTGAAGGATGGACTGGCCCAACAGCCCAAAGATCCGTTTCGCGAACTCATCGAACGCTATGTGTCATCGGCCCATCGCGACGATCCAGGGTCCGGGTGCATTCTGCCGGCATTGGCCGTGGACGCCGCGCGGAGCGACGACCCTGCGCTCCGCGCTGTCTTCATCACGGCGATTCAAAACTATCTCGAACAGATTGGGAAACTGTCGTCCGCGAACCCGAGGGCCACCGGCAGCAGACATCCCGCGGCTATCCTCTCGGAAATGATCGGCGCTGTCATATTGTCTCGGGTGATTGCGGATGCCCCTCTAGCGGAATCGCTGATGGCCGCCGTGGTGACGGATATTGCCGGACCATCCCCGGAAAACAAATCGGCCGAGGGGTGACTTCAGCGTTTGGTCTCACCTGAAATTAGGAGCGCGTTTCTCGATGAAGGCCCGCACGGCTTCGGCATGCTGCGCGGTGCTCGCTGCGAGGATCATCTTCTCGGCCTCGTGGTCCAATGACGTCAGGAAGTCAGCCGACAAAGCAAGGTCGAGATTATCCTTGATGGAGGCAAACGCACTCCCCGGACCGTTCGCCAACGTCCTCGCGATCTCAAATGCTTCGCTCTGCAGGTTGACATCAGGCACCACGCGATTTACCAGCCCCAGCGCTTCGCAGCGGCGTGCGTCGATCCGTTCGGACAAAAACATCAGTTCGCGGGCACGCGCCGTCCCGGCCGCCCGGGTCAATAGCCACGAAATTCCGTAATCACCGGTGAGCGCAATCCTGGCATAACCAGTCGTCATGATGGTGGATTCGGCTGCAATACGAATGTCGCAGGCGAGCGCGATCGCAAGCCCAGCGCCAGCCGCCGGTCCCGGCAGGGCCGCGATGGTGGGTTTACGCACCGAGACAAGCACGCCGGTCAATGTCCGCTGACGCTCCTTCAGTCGCGCAACCTTGTCGCTGATTGACATCGCCGGTGCGGCCGAACTACCGCCCATCCCCTTGACGTCGCCACCCGAACAGAAAGCAGTGCCTGCACCAGTAATCAGCAGTGCGCCGACGTCCGGATCGTCCCCATTCTGCTTGATCATTCGGCGCAACGCCGGCGTGAGCTGGTCGGACAGCGAATTTCGCGCCTCGGGCCGATTCAAGGTGATTACGGCAACGCGATCCCGAATCGCGCACAGCAGTTCGTCCGTCCCTGTATCAATCGAGATTGACTCATCCGTCATGGTTCTGACCTTTCAGGTCCAGCGTCTGCGGCGCTCTTAGATGAGTAAGCGCGTTACTCGACTGTAACCGCGTTCTGTCACCAGTTTTCGCGGAATGGCCGCAATTCCGCGAGGAATGACCAGGCCGATCGGTCCTGACTGTAGAGATGATACAGTTCGTCGGCGATGGCGACAGGCTTGATGAAGAATTCATCCGGTTTGTCGCTCATCCGCGCTCGCATCCGGGGCGTATCGATCACGGCGTCGACGAGGACATAGGCGACGTGGACGCCGAGAGGTCCCATGTCACGTGCGATCGACTCGGCCAATATACGCTGCGCCGCCTTTGTCGGAGCGAAGCCGGCGAAATTGGCCTTCCCCCGGATCGAAGACGTGTTGCCGGTCACCAGGATCGCGCCCTTGCCGCGATCGATCATGTCAGGAGCCACTTCGCGGGCCAGGTACAACAAGCCCATTACGTTGACCTCGAAATTGCCCTTCAGCATCTTCGGATCGATCTCGCGAAAGCTTCCCCAGCCTCCTCCGACCGCGTTGTGGATGAGAACCTCGGCGGCTCCAAAACGGCGCTTTACGTCATTAACGACGGTCCGCACCTGGCTCTCGTCGGACACGTCGCAGGTTACCGCGTGCACATCGGGAAGCTCTTGCGCAAGGCGGTTGATGAGTTCCGCTGAACGGGCAAGCGCAATGATACGAAATCCGCCTGCAGAGAACCGCTTGACGATGGCCGCTCCCGTGCCCGGCCCTACTCCGGTCACGATCGCGACTGGTTTATCGGTCATTTTAGCGCTCCCTTCGAGCTATTGTCCGGCCGCTCTCATGTGAATTCGCTCGGATTGCGATTGATAGGTGGCAGCCTCGTGCGCGGACACCAGGGCCAGACGGACCGCTACGTTCTTGTGGTAGGGCGTGCCCGCAATGGGATCGCGGTTACCGCTTTCCGTGAGCAGATTGATGCGTGGCCCGTTGATCAGGCGCTCTCCGTCCAACGTCGGGTATGCCTGACCGTAACCGTGCGGCAGCGCCAGCTGGCCATTCCGCATGGCATCGTCGACCTTGCAGCGGACAACGAGCCGTCCGACCACCGACTCGACGGCGATCCAGTCACCATCCTCTGCGCCCAACTCGCTCAGGTCGCTCGAATTGATCAACATGGCGCCGTCCGGATCCTCGCGCCGCCACGCGGGATCGCGAAAGATCTGGTTGGCATTGAACATGCGGCGGCCACCTGCCGCCAACATGAACGGAAACTCCTTTGGCGCGCCCGCTGCTTGCGGATCGAGCCGCGCCAGCCATTCCAGCATCTGCGGGACCACCAGCCGAACCTTGCGGTCCGAATGGCTGATCAATGACCAGACCTCGTCATAGTCGTGCCGGGTAACGGCCGTGCCTTGCCGGGTGGCAACGATCGTGTCGAACAGGAGATCGCCGAGCTGGTGATCCGCCTCCTCGTCCGACGCGCCGATCGCCCGCCGCACCGCTTGCGGCGATCGCTTCGCGCAAGCCAGCGCCGCCCCCCACAAGGGTGCCGCTGCCGCCGTGCCGTCCGGAAGCGTCTGTCCCAGCGTATGGTAGAGCACCAGGGCAGGAACTGCGCCGGGGTTTTCCGCGATGAAAGCACGAAAGGCGACGGCGAACTCTGCTCGCGAACGCCGCGCCGTCTCCCGCAGGGGCGCGAGCACATTGTCCCCTGGTAGAAGCCCAAGGGCGATGGCAAGCCGCGTGTAGATCTCAGGCTCCGGCAGGGTGCCTGCAAGCGGCGGCAACACACCGGCACGAACATGAAAATAGTTCGTCGGAAATTCGAAGTTGAACAGGGTGAATTCAGTTTTCTCGAACTGTGAGGACGCCGGGAGAACGTAATGCGCGAGCTGTGCGGTTTCGGTCATCGCAACGTCGACCACAACGCATAGGTCCAGCGAGCGCAGCGCGCGTTCCACGGCCTGGGTGTTTGCGGCCGTGTTGGCGGGATTGGAACTGTCGATCCAGGCGCATCGCAACCGGTCGGGATGGTCCGTGAGCACCGCTTCGGGGAAAATGTTGGGCGGCAACAGGCCCCCAATAATCGCGTCGCCGGTCGGTGCGAATGTCTGGTTCGGAGAATTGCCCCATAGCGGTTGAAGCCAGCTATGCAATTGGTTAGTACCTTTACGGCCGAAATTGCCGGAAAGCATGATCAGAAGCTTTTCGAGATAGGAGTTGAGCGTCGAGTTGATGCCTTGCTGGATGCCGAGCTCGACCCGCACCACCATGGCCCTCGCCGCTGCGATCATCGCGGCGCAGCGCTCCAGATCCGCGATCGAGATATCGGCAGCGGCAGCCCATTCTTCAACGGGGATATCTAATAGCGCCTGCCTCACTTCCGCGAATCCGATCGTGTGCTCCTCAATGAAGGCATGATCGATCCCGTCGGACCGGACAAGCGTGGCCAGCAGCGCGCCTAGGAGAAACGAGTCCGCGCCGGGACGAACCGCGAGATGCAGATCCGCCATTTCGGCGGTTTCGGTTCGCCTGGGATCAATGACGATCAGCTTGCGTGCGGGATCCTTGCGGATTTGATTGAGATGATCGCGCGCATTGGGGAAGCCGTGCGCAATCCAGGGATTTGCACCGATGACAAGCAAGAGATCGCAATGATGGACGTCCTCGGCGGTGTGGCACGTCTGGCTGCCGAACATGTGGCCATTGACCCAGAAGTCGCCGGTTTTTTCCTGCGAAAGGGCATTGAAGACGCTGCGCGAACCCAGTGCGCGCAACAATCCGCTGGCATAGGCGCCGCCGGCGTGGTTGCCCTGCCCGCCACCGCCGTAAAGGGCAATAGTCTTGCCGCCATATCTGTCGACGATGTCTCGCAGCCGATCTGCGATTTCTGCGATCGCCACGTCCCACTCGATTGCATCGAAACCGCCGTCGGCGCGACGACGCAGCGGAGTCGTAAGCCGATCCTTGTCATTCGCATAATATGGAATCCGGGTCGCCTTGTTGCACAGGTAGCCCTGTGATTTCGGGCTCGAACGGTCGCCCCGTACTTTCTCGAGGCGCCCCTCGTTGACCAGGACTTCGATCCCGCAATTGATGTAACACAGGTTGCAGGCCGTCTTGAGCCATTTGCCGGCCGTCATTTTGACCTCCCTTGTTATGATTTTTCGCAGCGCGTCGCCTTTGTTGTTCTTCGTTGCGGCTTCCGAGTCCGGCCGCCTGCGGTCTTGCGTCCGGCATCGAGGATGCGGTCGGAAAGTTTCCCCGCGCCGACGGCACGCGACAGCACGATCGATCCCACCATGGTTGCGATAGCGCCTGTCGCGATTTGGCGGGCCTGTCCAGGTGGCTCACCGGGAAGCAACTCGACAAGGGCGTCGATCATCCTCTCCAGTTTGGAAGCCAGGGCCTGCTGCTCGCTCGGGCTCGATCGCGCGACATCGACGGCCAGGGTTGGAAGCGCGCAACCGTGTTTGGGATTGTCGCGATGCCGGGGACTAAGATAATCGGCGATCAACGCCTCGAAACGTTCCCCGTCGGCCTTCCCGTTCGCCAGTTTTCTCCATCGTCCAGTCGTTTGGTCCATCGCAAAGGCGATCGCCTCGCTGACAAGCGCGGCACGCGACTCGAAATGGTTATAGAAGCCGCCGTGGGTCAGACCCGCGAGCTTCATCAAGTCGACAACACTGAGCCCTTCCGCGCCTTTTTGGCGCAAACCGTAGGAAGCATTTTCAACGATTCGATCGTGGGTTTGACGCCTGTGGTCTTCTACGTATCGCATCGCCACTCCGTGCAAGGTCCTAAGGTGATCGGCTGCACAACCCGTCCCCATCCCCTCGAAGCAATTCTGGAACCGCGCTTCCTTGAAGTTCACGGCAACATTTCATTGCAATGCTGGCTATCTTATATGACTATCATCATATAACAACACCTATCAACAGGAGAGTTCGCCATGGCCACCGCTTCCGACCCCGTCGTCATCCTTTCTGCCGCCCGCACGCCGCTCGGCCGCTTCATGGGCGAGTTGTCGCCTCTCAGCGCCCACAAGCTCGGCTCCCACGTGATCGGCGCGGCGCTGGAACGGGCCAAGCTGGCGCCCGAGCGGATCGATGAGGTTTTCATGGGCAACGTCTTGCCGGCCGGACAAGGCCAGGCGCCGGCACGCCAGGCCGCCCGCGGCGCCAAACTGCCGGATGCCACCGGCGCCACCACCGTCAACAAGGTCTGCGGCTCCGGCATGAAGGCGACCATGCTGGCTCACGACATCATCAATGCGGGCTCGGCCTCGATCGTACTGTCGGGCGGCATGGAGAGCATGAGCAATGCGCCCTATCTGCTGGCCAAGGCACGCGGCGGTTACCGCGCCGGCCATGACCGGATCATCGATCACATGATGATGGACGGGCTGGAGGACGCCTATGAGACCGGCCGCTCGATGGGCGATTTCGGTGAGGCCACCGCGGAAGCCTATCAATTCACCCGGAAGGATCAGGACACCTACTCGATGGAGACTTTGACCCGCGCCCGCAAGGCGGTCGAGGGTGGCGCATTCAAAGCCGAGATCGCGCCGATCACACTGACCGAAAAGACCGGGCCGCGGATCATCGCCAATGACGAGCACCCGCTCAAGGTCGATCCCGCCAAGATCCCCGGGCTGAAAGCCGCGTTCCGCGCCAACGGCACCATCACGCCGGCCGCCTCCTCGGCGAATGCCGACGGCGCCGCGGCGCTCATTCTCGCAAAGCGCTCGCTCGCGGATCGCGACGGCCTCCCCGTACTGGCCGAGATCAAGGGCCATGCCACCCACAGCCAGGAGCCGCAATGGTTCACCACCGCGCCGATCCCGGCCATTCGCAAGCTGCTGGACAAGGTCGGGTGGAGCGTCGGCGATGTCGATCTGTTCGAGATCAACGAAGCCTTCGCCGTGGTAGCGATGGCCGCGCAGAAGGACCTCGGCATCCCCCGCGAGAAGCTGAACGTCAATGGCGGCGCCTGCGCGCTCGGTCATCCGATCGGTGCCACCGGCGCGCGCCTGATCGTGACGCTGCTGCATGCGCTGGAGGCGCAGAACCTCAAACGCGGCGTTGCAGCCCTTTGCATCGGTGGCGGTGAAGCCACCGCCATCGCGATCGAGCGCGTCGTCCGCAGGTAGCGCGGCCGAACCGACCAGAAGGGGCTCGGCGAGCGGCGCGAACCGCGTCACTCGCCGCCTTGTGACCTGCCTATCCCTATCAGCGCGAAAGTTCCCATGGCTGGCCAGTGCCAAACGACCAAAAGCGTGCCGAGGGACGTTCCCGTCTCCAGCGGCCTGGCGATCGCGGTTCTTTCCGTCCTGGCCGCCATGGGAACGCTCGCGACCAACATCTTGCTGCCGTCGCTGCCACAAATTGCGATCTCATTGAATGTGACCAGCGCAGCGGTTACATCCGCCATCACCGTCTTTCTTGCGGTGTTCGGGATAGGCCAGCTCCTGGTCGGACCGCTTTCGGATCGCTACGGAAGACGCTGGCCAGTCCTGATCGGATTTGTTGTGTTCTTCGGGGGCAGCGTCTGGTGCGGTCTGGCAAATGATCTACCTAATCTTTTGATCGGCCGCGTCGTGCAGGCTGCTGGCGCTTGCGCGACGTCAGTGTTGTCTCGCGCCATCGCCCGCGACATGTTCAGTGGGCCGGCATTGGCGCGCGCGATGGCGCTGATCATGATCGTGATGTCCGCAGCCCCCGGATTCTCGCCTCTGCTTGGCGGCGCACTCGATCACAGTTTTGGCTGGCGCTCCGAATTCGCTCTCGTCGCTGCCTTTGCCGCAGTTGGCGCGATTGCCTACGGCATTGTCCTCGGCGAAACCCACAGGTCGATCCGCACTCCGCTCAACCTGGTCGCAATCGCCAGGACCTATGCTGGCCTGATTGGCGATCGTCGTTTCGCGATCCCGGCTGCAACCTCGAGCCTGATCCTAGGCGGCTTGTTCTCCATGTTTTCGGCTGCGCCGCGCCTGTTCATTGAAGCGATGCACTTCACGCCTATCCAGCTCGGCCTCTTCTTCGCCGGCACCGTCTTTATCGTATTCGCCGCGGGCATGCTGGCGACGAAATTGGCGCCACGCTACGGGCTCGATCGCCCAATCCGGGCGGGACTGTGGGCGACGGCCGCGAGCAGCGTTGCGATCCTGCTCATCTCGAAGATCAGCCCGACTTTCTTGCCGTTTCTGGGCGCGATGTGCGTCTTCCTCCTCGGCATGGGCGTTGTCAGTCCACTGGCTACCGCCCGCGCGCTCTCTCCATTCGGGGAGAAAGCCGGCGCGGCCTCGGCACTGCTGGGCTTCTGGCAGATGATGAACGCCGCAATCGGCGTATGGCTTGCTGCCACGGTGTCGCATGAAGCAATGTTGGCGCTGGGCGTCGTGCTGAGCGGGTTTTCACTGCTGGCGCTTGGTCTGTACGCGCGGGGTCTGCGGTCACCTGCTCCCCATTAGGAGCCATGGAACTCCGGTTTGCTGCTGCCTGGCGGGCGCGGCATCTCAAACATGTTCTCCGTCTTGACCTCGAGGTAATCACCACCACGGCCGGCGCGCAGTATGGGACGCGCAAGTGCAGTGTTGTAGACGCCGTCCTCGATCAAAGACTTGTCGATGTATACTGCGACGACCTCGCCGAGTACGAACCATCCTTCGACCTTCTCACCGCGCGCATTCGCCAACTGAGAGACCTCGACGACCTTGCATTCCATCGCGGCCCTGCTCTCGCCTACCCGCGGCACCGCTACGTGGCGCCCGGGGATTGGCGTCAGCCCTGCTGTTTCGAACTCGCTCACGCGTGATCGAGCGGCGTCGCCGTCACGTTCATGCGCTCGCCCAGATCCATCGTAACTAGATTCCAAACAAATTCGCGGGTCTCGCTGATGTTCTTGACGGTGTCCTTCCACGAAATTGACGAGAACCCGATTATCGGAGGGTCGTAGAGGAACGCGTTGAAGAAGCTGTATGGAGCGAGGTTCAGTTGACCAGCCGCATTGCGTGACGAAATCCAACCAATCGGACGCGGCGCGACAATCGCGTTGAATGGATTATGTCGGAGCCCGTGGCCCTTCGAAGGCTCGTAGTAGTGGAAGTCGGCCAGATGCATGAATTCCCCCCGGCAGTGATATTTTGCCCGGAAAGCTCACGCGATCGCCCGAGCGGCAACCGGCCTCTGCCCGGCATCATCGAGGAAGCCAGTCAGACGCTGACGGATGATACGTTCGGCATCCACCATGATGCGGTCGATCAGTTCTTTGACCGTGGGAATGTCGTGAATGAGGCCCGCGACCATGCCGCAACTCCAGGCGCCAGCGTCCATGTCGCCGTCGATCATCACCTTGGGATAAACACCCGCCACCTGATCGTGGATATCCTCGATCTTGAGTTGCTTGCCCTTGGCTCGTTCGATTTCGAGCAACTGCTCAACGCCCTTGTTGTTCAGAACGCGCTCGGTATTCCGGAGCCCGCGCATCACCAGACGGGTGTCGAGTTCCGTTGCCTTCACCAGCGCATCCTTGACGTTCTGGTGTACCGGCGCTTCCTTGGTAGCGATAAAACGCGTTCCCATGTTCATGCCGGCGGCGCCCATCGCCAGCGCCGCGACCAGGCTGCGCGCGTCCGCCATACCGCCGGAGGCAACGAACGGTATCTTCAGTTCCTCGGCTGCACGCGGCAGCAGGATCATGTTGGGCATGTCGTCTTCGCCGGGATGGCCGCCACATTCGAACCCGTCGACGCTAACGGCGTCGCAGCCGATCTGCTCGGCTTTCAGCGAGTGGCGAACCGAAGTGCATTTGTGGATGACCTTGATGCCTGCCGCCTTCAAGGCAGGCATGTACTGCTCGGGGCTACGCCCTGCGGTTTCGACGATCCTGATGCCGCCTTCCCTGATGGCTGCAATGTATTCCGGATAGGGAGGTGCGCTGAACGTTGGCAGAAAGGTCAGATTCACCCCGAATGGCTTATCGGTCATTTCGTGACAGCGAGCGATCTCCTTTGCGAGAAGTTCAGGCGTTCTTTGCGTCAATCCAGTGATGAGACCGAGGCCGCCAGCATTGGACACGGCCGCTGCCATTTCAGCAAAGCCCACAAAATGCATTCCGCCCTGGATGATGGGGTGTTCGATGCCGAACAATTCAGTAATTGCTGTCTTCACAAGGAGCTCCTGTTTATCTATCGCGCTTTTTGCTCAATGAATGATTTCGAGAAGTCCCGCAGCGCCCATGCCGCCGCCCACGCACATCGTAACGACGGCGTATTTGGCCTTGCGTCGGCGACCCTCGATCAAGGCGTGGCCGGTCAGCCGGGCTCCGGTCATGCCGTAGGGGTGGCCAACCGCGATCGAGCCGCCATTGACATTGAGCTTCTCCGGATCGATCCCGAGCTTGTCGCGGCAATAGATTACTTGTACCGCGAATGCCTCGTTCAATTCCCAGAGATCGATATCGTCGATTTTGAGGCCGTGACGCTTGAGTAGCCGGGGCACAGCGTAGACCGGCCCTACTCCCATCTCGTCCGGCTCGCAGCCTGCCGCGACAAACCCGCGGAAAATGCCGAGCGGCTTCAATCCCTTCTGCGCCGCCAGCTTGTCGCTCATGATGACGGCAGCACTAGCGCCGTCGGAGAGCTGGCTCGCATTGCCGCCGGTGATGGTGAAGCCCGGTCCCTTGGCCGGCTTGACGCCTGCGAGAGCCTCAGCGGTGGTATCAGGACGCGGCCCCTCGTCAGCCGACAGAGTCACTTCCCGATATGACCCGCACTGGTCGCCTTGTCGGCGACTGCCATTGTTGTCTTGATCGGTGCGAGTTCGTCGTTGAAGCGGCCGCCCTGCTGCGCTGCCGCGGTCCGGCGCTGGCTCTCCAAGCTATATTCATCCTGGCGTTCGCGCGAGATGCCGTAACGCTTTGCCACGATCTCGGCCGTATCCAGCATCGCCATGTAAGCGTCTCCCTTCATAGCGAGCAGTTCCGGGTCGACAGCATGAAACGTGTTTATCTGGTTGTTTTGCACCAGGCTAATCGACTCACCACCGCCGCCGATAGCGACTTCCACGCCGTCGAAAATCACCGACCGCGCAGCCAGGACAATCGCCTGCAGGCCGGACGCGCATTGGCGATCGATGGTTGTCCCGGCCACGCTCACTGGAAGTCCGGCCCGTAATAGCGCCTTTCGAGCGATATTGGTGCCAGTAGTGCCCTGTTGCATGGCGCAACCCATCACGACGTCCTCCACTTCGGCACCCTCGACGTTGGCCCGTGACAATGCAGCGGAAATAGCATGACCCAGCAACGTCGCGCCTTCGGTATTATTGAGGGCGCCCTTGTAGGCCTTTCCAATGGGGGTGCGAGCAGTCGATACGATTACGGCTTCGGTCATTCTTTACCTCTGATCGGGGTGCGGCAGTCGATTTGCTGCGTTGGAAGGGGCAATTAGTTCTGCTGCGCGTACCGCATCAGATGGTAGGTGGGATCGCCAAACTGGATGTTGATGGAATTTATTCGCTTGAAGTAATGCCCGACGTTCAATTCGTCGCTCATGCCCATGCCGCCATGTAGCTGCACGGCCTGCTCTGCGACGAAGCGGGCGGCGTTGCCAACCTTCGACTTCGCGCCCGATGCCAGCTTCGATCCATTTGGCTCCCGGGCTGCAAGGCTGAGATTCAAATGCTGTGTGAGCGAAATCGACTCTTCGAGCGCGATGAACATGTCGACCATGCGGTGCTGCAACACCTGAAACGTCCCAATTGCTGCCCCGAATTGCTTGCGCGCTTTGCTGTACTCAAGCGACGCCGAATTCAGCACCGACATCGCCCCGACGGCTTCCGCGCAGAGTGCTGCGATAGCGCGGTCACGGCACACTTCGAGGGCGGCGACGCCCTCGCCTTCGGCA
Organism: Bradyrhizobium sp. AUGA SZCCT0160; assembly: GCF_018130105.1. Classification (NCBI taxonomy): domain Bacteria; kingdom Pseudomonadati; phylum Pseudomonadota; class Alphaproteobacteria; order Hyphomicrobiales; family Nitrobacteraceae; genus Bradyrhizobium; species Bradyrhizobium sp. AUGA SZCCT0160. The sequence continues at coordinate 42,941 of NZ_JAFCMD010000029.1, read as the reverse complement.
CCAAGCAACTGGCTGCCCGGAACGTGGACGTCCATCAGCGTCAGTTCGGCGGCGCGCCGACCATCGACGGTTTTGAAGCTTTGTAAGTGGAGATTGGCAGAATGGCGATCAACGACGAACAGGCTTACGCCGGCACGGTCGCGGGGCCCACCGGACGTTCGCGCCGAGACGATTAGCTTGTCGGCCCACGGCGCACCAATCACCGCTGCCTTTGTTCCGCTCAGGACAAAGTTGTCCCCCTGACGTCGCGCCGTTGTCGTGACGTTGTCAAAATCGTAGCGTGATCGCCCTTCCGCCCAGGCCAGTGTCCATATGGCGCTGCCATCCATGATCTTCGGCAAGAACGCCTCGCGCTGCTCCGGCGAGCCGGCGTCTTCGATCAGGCCGCCTGCGAGAACAACGGTCTCAAGGTACGGTTCGACGACCAGGCTACGTCCGAACTCTTGCATCACGATCATGGTCGCAAGCGATCCGCCACCGAGACCACCTGAGCTTTCCCGAAACGGTGCGGCGCACAACCCAAGCTCGGCAAAGGCGCTCCAGTGCTTGCGGCTCCAGCCTTCATCCGTCGCAACAATTTTTCGACGCTCGTCGAAATCATACTGCTCCCGCAGGAAGCGTTGAATGCTGGAACGGAGCAATTCCTGTTCTTCCGTCAACTGGATATCCATCCGATGCCTCGTGCGATGTGGTCAGAGACCGAGAACTGCTTTCGCGATGATGTTGCGCTGGATTTCATTCGATCCCCCGTAGATACTGAGTTTTCGGGAGTTCAGATATTTCTCAGTCGCGGTGTGCCCGTAATCCGGCCCTGGCATGAAGTGGTTGGAGCTCACCGGGTGCTCGCGGATCGCCAGGCCATAGTTACCGATGGCCTGATGCGTTAGATCCGTAATGCGCTGAAATATTTCGGTGCCCCTGATCTTGAACAGCGACGCGGCGGGTCCCGGATCGATGCCACGCGACATCTGCGCCACGATTCGCAGTTCGGTTGCCTCCAACGCGAGCACATCGAGCTCGACGCGCGCGATGTCCTTGACGAACTCCCCGAAAGTCGGATCGTCGTCGCCGATCTCGGTCTTCACAATATGTTTGAGGCGCGCAAGATACCGCGTCGACCGGCCGATCCCGGCCATGCTGGTACGCTCGTTGCCGAGCAGAAACTTCGCGTAGGTCCAGCCCTTGTTTTCCTCGCCGATCAAATTCTCGACGGGGACGCGCACGTCCTCGAGGAAAACGTCATTCACTTCATGCGACCCGTCGATGGTGATGATCGGCCGCACGGTGACCCCGGGCGATTTCATGTCGATCAGCAGGAAGGAGATGCCGGCCTGCGGTTTTGCCGAAGGATCGGTCCGCACCAGGCAGAATATCCAGTCGGCGTGCTGGGCCAGTGTCGTCCAGGTCTTGTGCCCGTTGACGATGTAGTGATCGCCGTCGCGCACGGCCTTGGTGCGGACCGACGCGAGGTCGGAGCCGGATCCCGGCTCCGAATAACCTTGGCACCACCAATCTTCACCGGACAGGATGCGCGGCAGATACTTCTGTTTCTGCGCGTCGTTGCCGAACGTGTAGATGACCGGCCCGACCATGGTCACGCTGAACGCGAGTGGCGGCAGCGTCCCGGCACGTGACGTTTCCTGCTCGAAGATAAAGCGCTGCGTGATCGACCAGCCCGGCCCGCCATGCTCCTTGGGCCAGAGCGGCGCGATCCATCCCTTCCGGTGGAGGATACGATGCCAGAGCAGCATCTGCTCCTTGGAAAGGTCGGTTTCCGGATTGGGAACGCGCATCTCCGCGGGATAGTTCTCCGCGATGAAAGCGCACACCTCGTCACGAAACGCAGCCTCCTCACTGGAAAGATTGAGTTCCATTGTGAGAGGCTCCCGCTACCACTTCTCGCCGAACGGGCGAATCTCCAGTTCAAAAGTCCAGGCGCTTTTTGGCTGCTGATAGAGCAGCCAGTAGGACTCCGCGACCGACGATGGTGGCATTAGCAGATCGGGATCATCCAGCGCGTTCGGTCCAAGTGCCTCGATCCGCCGCTGCCGCACCCATTCGGTGTCGACACCCGAGTCGATAATGAGATGCGCCACGTGGATGTTCTTTGGGCCCAACTCACGCGCAGTCGCCTGTGCAACGGCCCGCAGGCCGAACTTCGCGCTGGCAAAGGCCGCATATCCCGTCCCGCCGCGGAGGCTCGCTGTCGCACCGGTGAAGAAGATATTGCCTTTGCCGCGGGGAAGCATCAGGCGGGCTGCCTCGCGGCCGGCGAGAAAGCCGGAATAGCAGGCCATTTCCCAGACCTTGCGGAATACGCGTTCGGTCGTGTCCAGAATCGGATAGTTGACGTTGGCACCAATGTTGAAGATGCAAACCTCGAGCGGTGCGTGCTTGTCTGCGTCGCCGAGGAAGGAAATGATTTCCTCCTCCTTGCGTGCGTCGAGCGAGCGCGCGTGAATTTCGCCGCCGGCCTTCTCGATCTCCTTGACCAGCGGTTCGAGCTTGGCGCCGTTGCGGCGCCCGGCGAACACCGTAAAGCCCTCCGAGGCGAACTTCTTTGCAATTTCACTGCCGATAAAGTCGCCAGCACCGATCACGGCCACGGTCGCGTTTCTCTTTTGCAAGGGTATTCTCCCGGTCAGGTTAGACATGTTGTCTGCGAGGTTCGGCGGTCTGCGCCGGAGGGGTCTCGCCACCTTGGCCACGCAAGGACTCCGCGAGCTTGTGCTTGAGTATCTTGCCGGTTGAGGTGGCCGGCAAAGCATCGAGGATGATGATCTTGGACGGCCGCTTGTATGAGGTGAGCTGAAATCGGATAAAGCCCATCAGATCCTCCGGCGTCGCCCGCGACCCTGGCAGCAGTTGCACGAACCCGACAATCTCTTCATTGCCGTCGACAGCACGGCCGACCACGGCGCATTGCACGACGTCCTTGTGTGAACTGAGGACCGCTTCGACCTCGGCGGGATAGACGTTGAAGCCCGAACGGATGATCATTTCCTTGGTGCGGCCGACAATGTACAGACAATCGCCGTCGAAACGCGCCAGATCGCCGGTGTTGAACCAGCCCTCGCTGTCGATTGCCTTGGCGGTCAACTCGGGGGCACGATAGTAGCCAAGCATCACGTTGCGCCCGCGGACATGCAGCTCTCCGACTTCACCTCTTGCGGTCGGAATTCCGTCCAGCGTTCTGACCCTCGCCTCTACTCCCGGCAGTACTGTGCCTACCGCCTGGTCGGCGCGTGGCGCATCGAAGCGCACGCCCGATATCCCCGGCGAACATTCGGTGATCCCGTAGCCGTTAAGCAGCGGAAGGCCGAACTCCTTTTCCACACGCAACTTCAGATTCAAATCGAGGGGCGCGCCAGCGACGCCGATGAGGCGTAATGAGCCTCGGGCGAGTTGCTCCACACCCGACACGCTCTTGTACTCCAGCAGCCGTTGATAGGTAGCCGGCACCCCATTGAGGATGGTAACGCCCTCCTCCGCAATCGCCCTGGCGGTCGCGGCAGGATCGTACTTGCTGACCATCCGCACCGTGCCGCCGGTCATCAATGTCATGATCAGGAGCGAGATGCCGACGATATGGGAGATCGGCAAGACGAGATAGATCTTGTCGTCTTCGTTCATTTTGCGAATATGCGCCGTGGTCTTTGCGCTGATCAGCAAGTTGTCATGCGAGAGCATCACGCCTTTTGGGGTCCCCGTCGTTCCCGAGGTGTAGATCAGCACCGCGACTTGTTTTACGGGATCGGCCTCCACCGGCTCGACGGTGGCGCTTTCGTTGAGCGGACCAACACCAACTTCCGGCAGTGGGCCTATTCGCTCGTTCTCGGCGCCATAGCGCGAAGCGTGAGCCGTGGCCTCCTTCGAAATACCCGATGTGAAAAACATCCGGCGGGCGCCGCTACGGTCGCGGATCTGATCTAGTTCGCGTGCGGACAGTCGCGGGTTGGCGACGATCGCCCAGGCGTCGAGCCGGCTCACCGCCAGCAGCAATGCGGCGAGCGCAATACAGTTTTCGCTGACAATAATCATCCGGTCGCCCGCTCTGATTCCCAGCGACGACAGGACGGTGGCGATCTCGCTGACACGCTGATCCAGATCGCGGTAGCTCCAGGATGCCCCGTCTTCGACCAGCGCGATCCGGTCGGGGGCTTTGGCAACCTGTCTTGCCGTTACTTCATGGATACGACGCGGCAAGCCGACAGCAATCTCGTCGAGATCGATCGTCTCTGAAAGCTCCGCCACGACTGACCTCCCCATCAACGATTGCCCGCTCGCGCAACGCGCGGATGCTTGGCCGAACCTACCGTTCTTTTTTAGAACTCGTCAATGATTAAATCATCGTCCGGGCTTTACGAGGTCCGAAGGGGCAACTAGGCTGCCCTATTATGATTGGATCATTGTTGAACGCCGTCGTTTACAGAGCGCCATCCGATCGTTACGATAAAAGTATCAAATAGGAACTCTGTGGGAGGAGCGGAATGACGGCGAACCGCGGCGTAGCGATACTTGTGGGCGCAGGCGATGCGATCGGGGCGGCGGTCGCGAGGCGTTTTGCCAAGGGCGGCTATACGGTTTGCATCTGCAGGCGTGATGCGTCCAAATCGCAGGGACTTGTGGCCGAGCTGAGGGATGCTGGACATAACATTCACGCGTTCAGCGTCGACGCCCGTCAGGAAGCAGAGGTCCAGGGCATATTCGCGCGGATCGAAAAAGAGCTCGGACCGATCGAGGTCTGTCTCTACAACGCCGGTTCGAACGTCAACAAGCCTCTGCTGGACACCACAGAGAAGCTGTTCTTCAAGGCCTGGGAACTGGCCTGCTACGGCGGCTTCCTGGTCGGACGTGAGGCTGCACGCGTCATGCTTCCGCGCGGACACGGCACCATCTTCTTTACGGGTGCGACGGCCAGCGTGCGCGGCGGCCAGGGGTTTGCGGCATTTTCATCAGCGAAGTTCGGACTTCGTGCCGTGGCCCAGGCGATGGCGCGCGAGTTGGGGCCGAAGAACATTCATGTCGTGCATCTCCTGATCGACGCCGGCGTCGACAGCGAGGCGATTCACCAGCGCATGAAAGCGGCGAAGGGGATCGAGGCAAGCGAAATTCCCCCGGATAGCCTGACCAAGACATCTTCCATTGCCGAGGCCTATTGGTTCACCCACCAGCAAAGCAGGGATGGCTGGACCCACGAGCTCGATCTCCGTCCGTCCGTGGAGAAGTGGTAACATGAGCGCGACACCAAACCTGACCCTGTGGGGCGTTGGGACAAGCCGCACCATCCGTCCGCATTGGGCCATGCACGAGTTGGGCTTGGCTTACGAGACAAAGCCGATCGGGCCGCGAACCGGCGAGACCAAGACCGCGGAATATACCAAGCTCAATCCGCGCCAGAAAATTCCGCTGCTTCAGGACGGCGACTTCTCCATCGGCGAGAGCGCCGCGATCGTTGCCTACTTGTCGCGAATGTACTCCACGACGGAGCGCTCGCTGATTCCTGAAACCACCCGTGAGTATGCCGCGTGGCTGGAATGGTGTTTCTTTATCGTCGCGGAGCTGGATTCAACCAGCCTTTACGTGATGCGCCGCCATCGGGCCGACGCGCTCGGTCCAATCTACGGTATTGCGCCCGAGGTCGTTGCCCAGGCCGGCGAGTATTTCCGCCAGCAGTTGCGCCATGTCGAAGTAGCACTTGCAGACGGCCGGCAATTCCTGATGGGCGACCGGTTTACCAGCGCCGACATCCTGCTCACGACCTGCCTTGAGTGGGCCGTCGCCTATGGCGTTGGCATTTGCGACAATGCGCAGCCCTATCTCGAACGCATCAAGAAACGGGAGGCCTTCCAGCGAGCCGTCGCGGCGAATGTCCCGATGGCACCGATCACGCCGGTGCCGGCGAAGGTTTAAAGACCGACCACCACCTCGCGCAGGGGTTCGAGGTTAGATCGCCACACGCACGCTACGCTCGGCGACCATCTTGTCGATGGCGCCGTCGTCGTAACCCAGCTCGCGCAACACGTCGCGGGAGTGCTCGCCGACGCGGGGAGCTGGCCCGCCAATCGCGGCCTCATTGATCTCAAAGCGGGCCGCCGGCTTCGGCTGCCGCACCCGTCCGACCTTCGGTTGATCGAACTCCGCGATGATGCCGCGCGCGATTACCTGTTCATTGTGAATGATTTCGCCTCGCCGCAGGATCGGCGCACAAGGCACGTCGGCAGCGTCCAGGCGCTCCAGCCATTCGGCAGTGGTGTGCTGGCCGATATACTCCGCCATCTTGTTGATGCGGGCCGTGGCATTGACCGAGCGCGCGCCCGGAGTCGCAAAGCGGGGATCCTTGGCAAGCTCGGGATCGCCGGAGGCCCGGCAAAAGCCCTGCCATTCGGAATCCGAAATGGTACCGGCCGTGATGTAGCCATCGCTGGTCTTGAACACGAGATCCGGCCGGTCGTTGGGATCTGCGGCGGTCGCCTCGGCTCCTACCACCGTGTATTGCATCATGCCCTCAGGCCACAGGTATGAAATCATCGCATCCAGCATTGCGACCTGAATATGATCGCCCTGCCCAGTCTTCTCGCGGGCGTAGAGCGCCGCTGCCACCGCCTGCGCGGTGAACACAGCGGTAGTCTTGTCGCATACGATCGTGCGGATCATCTGCGGACGGTTGGTTACCGGCTGCGACTGGATATCGGCAAACCCCGACAGCGCTTGAATGATCGGATCATAGACGCGCTTCTTCACATACGGGCCGGTCTCGCCGACGCCGCTGATCGAGACATAGATCAAGCGCGGATGGCGTTGGCGCAACTCATCGACGCCGAGACCGAGGCGCTCCATGGTGCCGGGGCGGAAATTCTGCACCAAGACATCCGCCTGCGCGACCAGCTTGGCGAGAACCTCTCGGCCGGCCGCGCTCTTGACGTCGATCGACAGTGAGCGCTTGCCGCGGTTCGAAGAGATAAAAAGTGCGGAGAACTCGCCATCCTTATCGATGGTGGCGCGGCTGCGCCGCGTGATATCGCCGCCAATCGGCTCGATCTTCAGGACGTCAGCGCCCTGATCCGCCAGAAACATGGTCGCGTAGGGACCGGACACCACGCCTGTCAAATCGAGGACTCGAACACCGCTAAGTGGGCCAGGCATGGGCATTCTCCCTGAGTTTACTTCGTTGTGGGGCCGACTGAATTTTCCCCATGCAAGCCCGGAACATCGGCCTGGCTCTGCAGGCCTCAATTCGCAACCTTAGGCCGTTTTCGAAACCAGCTGACTGGTTTGTTCGACGATCGACTCCTCGACGTCACGGAGCTGGTCCTTGCCGAAGAACATTTCCTTTCCGACGAAGAAAGTCGGTGAGCCGAATGCTCCACGGCCAACCGCGTCGGTCGTCCGATCGATCAACCCCTTCTTGACGTCATCCTGCTGCGCACGCGCAATCAATCGGTCGATATCGATGCCTGAGGAGATGAAGGCGTTCCGGAAGGTTTCGAGGTCATCCATCTTCTTGGGCTCTTCCCACATATGATGATAGGCCGCACGAAAATAGGGCTCAAACACGCCTTCAAACTGAGCCGCGACGGCGCCGCGCATCAGCATCAGCGTGTTGACCGGAAAGAAGGGATTCTGGCGAAACTTCGTGATGTTATGGCGGCGGATAAAGCGCTGGGTCTCAAGCGCCTGGTATTCCGGTTTGTTCTTGATTCCGCGAAGCGAGTCGAACGGCGACATGTTGCCGGTCCCCTTGAAGATGCCGCCGAGCAGAACCGGGACATATTCGAATTTCACGCCGGTGCGCCATTCAATTCCCGGCAGGACCAGTTCCGCGAGGTAAGCGTTCGGGCTGCCGAAATCGAACAGGAATTCAACTTTCAGGGGCATGTCGGTTCCTCCCGCAGAGCGCAGTGATGGTCAGGTTTGGTGATCGTCCAGCCGAACTCCGGCTACCATTCGGTCATACAGTTCTAAAATCGAACTGTCAAATCTGCGCTGAATTCTGCTGATTTTAACTGGTCGCGGGGTATTGTTTGGCATTTAGTACCTATCTAGAATGGAAGAGGCGGCTGCGGTTCCCGGGATTGATTCGAGGGGAACAGCGCCTGCCGACCGGAGAGCAGGAATGAAATGGGATGAACTTGAGCAAGAGCCATGTTCGATGGCTCGAACCATCGGTGTGATCGGTGACCGTTGGACGCTTCTGATCCTCCGCGAATGCTTTCTGCGTACGCGCCGCTTCGAGGGTTTTCAGTCAGCGCTTGGAATCACGCGCCATTTGCTCGCAGAGCGGCTGAAAAAGTTGGTTCGGCAGGGCGTGCTGCGCCGCATTCCATACCAGGAGTCACCTAAGCGCCATGAGTATATCCTGACGCAGAAGGGTCTCGACCTCTATCCGATCATGATGGCGCTCGTCCATTGGGGCGACACCCACATGGTCGACGAACGCGGGCGGCCGTTGCTGCATCAGCACCGCAAATGCGGCAAGAACTTCGATCCGGTCATGGTGTGCTCCGAATGCGGAGAGCCGCTTTTGGCCAAGGAGGTACACACCCACCCCGGCCCCGGGGCCCGCGCCCCTTCAGAACGGAATTCTCGCGACAAGCCCGCAAAGCCAAAGACCCGCAAACAAGCGGCGTGATTGCCCGTCAGGGCGCTCACGCTCAAATCACTATCACGTCTTCGCTTGGCGGCTCTGCATACAGCCTTTCGACGCACCACGATCGGTGACTCAACACGGCCCGCTGATTGACGTAGGCCTTGTCGGTGATCTCGCCTGACGCCATCGACGGCGGATCCTTGAGCAGGGAGAACGAACAAATTCTTTCGCTGCTTCCGACGGTTTCATTGTATTCCCGAAAACGGTCTTTCAGGAATTGAACTACGAGAGGGTCGCAGGTCAAATCGGACGTCTTCGAGATTCGCGCTGCCTCGGCCGGATTCAACCAGCAGAGCAGCGCGCACGATTCACGATTTTCTCCCGCGACGACAAGGTCCAGCAATACGCCCCGGGTTGCAGCCAGAATTGCCGCTCGCATATTCCCGACCGAGACCCACGTACCGTTCGCGAGTTTGAAGTTCTCGGAAATTCTGCCTGTAAAGCGCAACCCAAGCTCCGGCTTCTGAGGATCCAGAAACGAGACAGTATCGCCGATGCGATAGAATCCTTCCTCATCGAAGGCCAGTTCCGTCAAATCCGGCCTTCCGAGATAACCTGACGTAACGTTGGGTCCCTTGACCCTCGCCTCGTACGTATCGGAAGCAGGGATCAGTTTTAGCTGCAGACCCGGCGCGGGAAGACCGATCTCTCCCGGCTGGTCGGTCGCCCAATGGGTCGTACTGATTGTCGGGGCCGTTTCGGTGGTGCCGTAGCCCGACATGACCGGAATTCGCCGGCCAGTGATCGACGATGTCAGCCGATAGAGTTTCTCAAGCGTGGCCTGCGAGATGGCAGCCCCGGCATAGCTCAATCTATCGATCCGCTTGAATACGCTGGCGCCAAGTTCGAGGTCGTTCTCGATAGCATCACATAGGAGATTGTAGCCCGCAGGTACGTTGAACATGGCGGTGGGCGAAATCTCCCTGAGATTCGCGACCGTCTTGTGGAAGAGCTGAGGCAGCGGCCGGCCATCGTCGATGTAGAGCGTACCGCCATTCTTGAGAATGCCGTGAAGGATGACGTTGCTGCCCATCGTATGGTGCCATGGCAGCCACTCGACCTGCACCGGCGCGTCCGGAGGAGACACCAGCCGACTCCCCATTTGCAAGGAGCTCGCCATCATGCGGTGAGTGTTGAGCACGCCTTTGGGAAAACCTGTCGATCCGGATGTGAAGAGAATCTTTGCGACAGCGTCGCAAGAAACCGCCTGTGATGCATCCGCGAATCCTTTGCTCCCCGTTCGGGATTTCAGCGCACCGAAAGGCACGGTATCCGGCGCCCCATCGACACTGATCCAGGTCGATGCTGCCAGTTCGGGAATAGAACGTCCCGCGGAAAAGTCGCGCGCGCTCTGAACAAAAACAAATTTCGGACGCAGCGCTTCCGCTATATCCTTGAGCCGAGCCAGGCCGCCGGGCATCAGCGTGTAGTTTGGGGATATCGGCGCCAGAACTACCCCTATCGACATCGCGGCAAACGAGATCACCGCGTTCTCGATCGAGTTTCCTGAAAGTATCGCCAGCTTGTCGGCCGGCTTTGCGCCCATGTCGATCAAGCTTTGGCCAACCGCCTGAACCTGCGACCATGCCTCGCGATAGGTGATCTCGTCCCATCCCCCTTCCGCATTGCGTTGCGCAAGAAAAATTCTATCGGGAACAGAATTTGCCCAGTCCGGAAGAAAATCCGTGATACGCCAGTCGCACTTTCCTAACTCAAGTGGCGAGCTCAATATGAGCGTGCCGTCGGTTCGACGCTCTATGGAAAGCTCCCTTGGCGCGAACGTCAGTGGCTTCGTCGACATCGAAACAATCTCCTGAACCGCTGTGATGGTCGACAAGCGCGCGGGGCACGATTCGTCGCTTCTGATGCCATGTCCGCTGGACCTACCTGCCTGGATCGCGCGAACGATCAATCGAGCTTTCGGGCCAGACCAGCCGGCGGTTGGCAACCAGCCCGCCAACTGCCGCCCCCGTCGCCTCGCCCAGTGAATTCACTCGGACTTGGCATCCAGCACTTCCCCGAAGCCTTCCCAACTAGTACCGGTCCATCGCTGCAGTCGCATCTGTGTCCAGATCATGTTCACCGTGTCGGTGGTGTTGACCTTGACGCCAGGCAGCACAGTCGGCACCACGAAATCCCTGAGGTTCTTGGCCTGCGCGAGAATATTCTTGCGGGACAGATCATTGCCGCATTGCTTTAGAATCTGCTCGAGCAGGACGCCTTGCTGGTAGCCGGTCAGGTAACTGCCATTGGTGATATCGACGCCCGGCAAATACTTGTCCAGAAATGCCCGGTAGGTCTGCATGCCAGGGTCATCCTTCCATGTCGGATCCAGGATATCCTTGTTGGTCGTGCCGACGATCACGCCGACCGATTTGTCGAGACCGGCGGGAGCGAGCGTGCCTCCGACCGAGCCGGATGGGAAATTGATGATGACGGTCGCCTTCCAGCCGATCACCGACGCCTGCCGGATGGCCTGAGCGGCGAACTTCGGTGTGCCGGCGATCACGAGGGCATCCGCGCCGGAGCTCTTCAGATTGACCACCTGTGAATCAACCGTCGGTTCGGTGACCTCATAGGAAGCGGTCACGACCTTTCGGTCGAAATCCTTTCCGAGAAACGCCTTGAAGGCGCTGACATAGTCTTTGCCGAGATCGTCGTTCTGATAGAGGATGGCATACTTGGCGTTTGGCAATGTCTTCGTCAGATATTTGGCGTAGATCTTTCCTTCGGTGTCATAGCTGACAAGACCTGTCGTGGTCAGGGGATGACTGGCGACATCCGTGAACTTGGAGGACCCGCTGATAATTGCGACACTGGGCACTCCTTTCGACCGCAGGTATTTGGCCGTAGCCGAGATACCGGGAGTGCCGAGTTGGCCGAACATGAACGACACTTCGTCGCTCTCAACGAGTTTGCGGACATGCTCCACGGCTTTGGGAGGGCTGTAAGCATCGTCATACGCGATGTAATTGATCTTGCGTCCGTTGATGCCGCCGCGATCGTTGACCGACTGAATATAGGCGATAACCCCCTTGCCCACGAGACCGATCGATGATGCCGGTCCGCTGAAGGGGAAGACGCCGCCGATCTTGATCTCGGTAGCAGAGATTCCCGGCTCGTCCGCCGCGAATGCAGGCCCGCTCAGCAGTAAAGCCAGAGCCGCCACAGCCTTCCATTTCGTCAACATTGATCATCCTCCCAAGCGCGCACCCTTCGGGGTAAGTCGCTCGCGCCATCTTATAGTTCTATTTTAGAACTCGTCAAGCATCTCCGTTGTCGCCCGCCGGTCAGCCAGCCAGCGACGAGCCTCGGGCGCGAGCGGAAACGAGTTCAACCGTCACAGCAATTCGGCCCTAGAAGGCGATTAGGTCGTGGGGGCCACGCGCGCTCGCGCGCTGAATACAAGGCGCGCGTTTGCTTGTTCCAGCGCCAGCTTATCAATTCCATAATAAAACTAATGTTGATGTGTTTGGAGACAAGAAGCAGCTCGATCTAGAGGATCGCCTGTGAGCAGTAAGATGGCGCAGCTGGCTTGCATATGATCAAAGCGACCCCGCGGGTGAGAGCTTGAAGGTATCTCCTCCGACAAGAGCGCCCTACTCGGCAGCCATTGCGGTTCGCAATTCCGGTTCCTCCGTCGAACCCTCATGGATCTCATTTGCAGTCGGCTTGATCCGAAACCACGCGGCATAAAGCGCAGGAAGGAACAGCAGGATCAGAACCGTGCCGACCGCCGTGCCGCCGATCAGCGTATAGGCCATCGACCCCCAGAAGACGGAATGCGTGAGGGGAATGAAGGCCAGCACGGCGGCAAGTGCGGTCAGGATCACGGGCCTCGTGCGTTGCACTGTGGCCTCTATGACGGCGTGATAGTCATCAAGGCCGGCAGCGCGGTTCTCTTTGATTTGTTCGGTCAGGATGAGAGTATTGCGCATCAGGATGCCCGCCAGTCCTATCAAGCCCAGAATGGCGTTGAATCCGAACGGCTGATTAAAGGCGAGGAGCATCGGTACGACGCCGACGAGGCCAAGCGGTGCCGTCAGCATGACCATCGCCATCGTCGAGAAGGATCGCACCTGAAGCATGGTGACGATCAACATGGCGGCGATCATGGCGGGAAAGACCGTCGCCAACGCGTCATTGGCCTTGGTCGCCTCTTCGATAGATCCGCCCAATTCGATGCGATATCCGGCCGGAAGGGATGCGATCAGCGGCTCAAGGGCCGTCTTGATCTCCTTAGAGACCTCTGGAGGCTGGGTCGCCTCGTTGATGTCCGAGCGAATCGTGACGACGGGTGTGCGATCGCGGCGTTTCATAATCGGCTCTTCGAGACGGACCTGAGCATGGCCGATCTGGTCGAGCGGAATCGGGCGGCCGTCCCGGCTCATCAGTGAGAAATCCGCCAGATGCGTTGGATCCAGCCGTTCGCCACCCGCGCTGCGTGCCACGATGGGGACATTGCGAATGTCCTCGCGGACCTGCGTAACAGCGATGCCAGTGAGGAGGAGCTGCAGCTGCCGGCCTACCTCCGCCGAGGAGAGGCCGATGAGGTTCAGTCGATCCTGATCCGGGATGAAGCGGAGCACAGGTGTGCGATTACCCCAATCGCGGTTCGCTTGCCGCACATCGGGAACGCCACGCATGACATCGAGAGCTTTGTCAGAGATGGCGTATAATTGCGCGGGGTCAGGCCCCATGACGCGAAACTCGACCGGGAACGGCGTGTAGGGTCCGAACACAAGCTGAGTGACGCGCACGCGAGCCTCAGGCGCAAGCCCATCTGACACCGCCTGTCGGAGCCGATGCTTCAAAGCCTCGCGCGCGTCCGCGTCCGGTGTAAGCACGACGATCTTGGCGAAGGCCGGATCAGGCAGCTCAGGCGCCATTGCGAAGAAGAACCGGGGAGCGCCCTGACCGACATAGCTCGTGACGATCTTAGCCTCCGACTGGTGGTCCAGCCAGTGCTCGAGTTTTTCGACTGCGGCGGTCGTCGTCTCAATGCTGGTGCCTTCTGGTAAACGAACCTCCACCAGCACCTCGGGGCGGTCGGACGTCGGGAAGAACTGCTGTTTGATGGCGCCCATGCCGACGCCGGAAAGCGCGAAAGCGATAGCGACGATGCTGCAGGTAACGAACTTGTGGCGCACGGCGAAGGTGATGATCCCTCGCAGGCGTCGATAGTTCGGTGTGCCGTAGATCGCGTGGTGACCGCCTTCGATCGGTTTGATCGTCGGAAGCATCTTGACGCCAAGATAGGGCGTGAAGACCACCGCGACGATCCAGGAGACAATGAGGGCGAACCCCACGACCCAAAAGATGTTGCCGGCGTATTCGCCTGCCGTCGAGCGCGCGAAGCCGACCGGGAGGAATCCGGCGACCGTCACGAGTGTACCGGACAGCATCGGCGCCGCAGTGTGGCTCCACGCATAGGCCGCCGCCTTGATGCGGTCCATGCCCTCTTCCATTTTCACCACCATCACCTCGATGGCGATGATGGCGTCGTCCACGAGAAGACCAAGCGCCAGGATCAGGGCGCCGAGCGTGATGCGGTCGAAGAACCGGCCGGTTTCCAGCATGATGAGAAACACGACGGCAAGCGTCAGAGGGACGGCAGCCGCCACGACGATGCCGACGCGCCAGCCGAGGCTGAGCAGGCACACCAGCAGCACCACGCCGAGCGCCATCGCGAATTTCATCATGAATTCGTCAACCGCCGAGGTGATGTTGACGGCCTGGTCGCTGACTTTGGCTAGATTCATCCCGAGTGGCAGCGTCCGAGCGATAGCTGCGGACCTCTGCTCCAGCGCCTTGCCGAGCGCGAGGCCATCCCAGCCTTCCTGCATAACCGCCGCGAGCATGATGGAGGGCTCACCCTGGTGTCGAATAAGGTAGGTGGGAGGGTCCTCGTAGCCGCGGCGGACATCGGCGATGTCGGCGAGCTTCAGCGTCCGCCCCGCAGCGACGATGGGCGTGTCGGCGATCGCCTGGACGCTGTCATAAGCGCCGTCGACCCGGATGAAGACCTGCGGCCCCTTGGTGTCGATTGAGCCTGCGGGTGTGACGACGTTCTGCCGCTGCAAGGCGGCAACGATATCCTGTGCCGATACGCCGAGGGTTGCCAGTTTGGCGTAGGAGAACTCGATGAATATCTGTTGGGGACGTTCGCCGAGGATGTTGATCTTCTTGACGCCGGAGACGTGCAGGAGGTCCTGGCGAATGGTTTCGGCTTGCCTGGCGAGTTCCCGCATCGGCATGCCCTTCGCCTTGAGGGCATAAAGGGCGAAGCTCACGTCCGAATATTCGTCGTTGACGAAGGGGCCGAGCACACCAGGCGGCAGCTTGCGCGCTTCATCTCCAAGCTTCTTGCGGGCCTGGTAGAACTCCTCCTGCACGCTGGATGGCGGTGTGCTGTCCTTCAGCGTAACCGTCATGTACGCGTAGCCTGGCCGTGTGGTTGTCTCCACCCGGTCGTACCACGTCAGCTCCTGAAGCCGCTTTTCCAAGGGTTCGGCGACCTGGTCCTGCATCTCGCGCGCCGTCGCGCCTGGCCATACCGTCGTGACCGTCAACGTCTTGATGGTGAAGGAGGGGTCCTCCGCCCGCCCGAGCATGAAGAAGGCATAGACGCCTGCGGCCGCCATCAGGAGGATGAAAAACAGGGTTACGGCCCGTTCTCGAACGGCGATCGCGGAAAGATTGAAATTCAGCATTTGCCGACTCCTATTCCTCGACGTCCTGACGTTCGCCGTCTTGCGGCAGGTGGGGCGCCGAGTGAACCGCGCTAACCCAAAGAGCGCGGGCCTCTGACTGCGCTTCTGCTAACTTACAATGGGTTCGGCGACAGCTTCTTTGAGACCAGCTGCCGCTTGGGCAGCAAGCCCACGGGCCGCTTCCTGTGAATCCTGAAATTCCTCGAGTGCATGGACCCTACCCCACCGCAGGGTGAACACGTGGAGACCACGGTTGACATACGACGCGTTGCCGTGTGGCAGCGTTGCGGTGCCGTCCCACTGGACAAACACGGTGGTATTCCACGGCCAGCCCTTCACCCAGATGTTGTTGACTGTGAGATGGAGATTGGGAAGGACGCGTCCGAGGCGCTCAAACCAGCGGCGCATGGCTTTCTTGTCGTTGCGCTCACCACCAAGCGCGTGGGCGCCGGAAACGCGGTGATGGACATCCGGCGCGACTGCTTTCACCGCTTCATCCCAGCGGTGGTTGTTGACGTGGTCGAAGGTCTTTCGGATTTCGTTCTTGACAATGTAACCGTATAGCATTGTTGGTCTCCGACGGTGATCGCGGAAAGATTGAAGCTCATCAGTTGGACGCAGTCCTAACGCGTGCGCCCTCCTGCAGGAGGTGAGCGCCGAGAGAAACAATCGGATCACCAAAACTCAATCCAGAGACCACCGCGCTTTCGCCGCTCAGCCGAACAAGTTTGATGGTCTGAAAGCGGACGGTTGATGTGGCGCTGTCCAGGACCCAAACACCCGTCTTCCGGCCGTCGTCGAGCACGGCTCCCAGCGGCACCTGAACTTCCGGCTGGCTGGCCTGGCTTGCCAGTCGAATGGTCACCGTCGCGCCAAGAGGCGCTGCCGCAGCCTCACCGTCGAGCACATACCGGGCCTCATAGGTGCGGGTCTGAGCATCGGCGGCATCCGACAACTGCCGCAGATGCGCCATATTGCGCCGCCCGTCGGCCCCATACACGCTGGCCTCCGCCACGGAGCCGATCGCTGGCCGGATTGTTTCGGGAAGCGCAACCACCGCTTCGCGGGGGCCGGCCTTCGCGATCCGAACGACTGTCTGGCCGGCGGAGACGACCTGCCCGGGCTCGCCAAGCGTATCGACCACCGTTCCGTCCGCGTCCGCTACCAGGATCGAGTAGGTCGCCTCATTCTCGGAGACGCGCGCATCAGCTTCAGCGGTGGCCAGTTGGGCCGCGGCGGTATCCAACGCGGCCTTCGCTTGCTCGTAGCGCTGTCGGGAAGCCCATCCGCTGCTCACCAACCCGGCGTATCGCTGTTCATCCGCTTCGGTCTGAACGAAAGATGCGCGCGCTGCGGCAACGGCGTTGCGCTTCGCCGTGACCGCAAGGCGGAGGTCGGTTTCGTCGATCCGCATCAGCGGTTGACCGGCCTTAACTTGCTCACCGGCATTCACGAGCCGTTCCACGATCTTGCCGGCAACGCGAAAACCGAGGTTGCTCTGCACCCTCGCCGCTATGATGCCCGTGAAGCCGCGTTCGGATCCGGTCACCCGTGCTGCCGTCACCAATCTGACGATCGGTGGGTCCTGCCTCGGGTCGCTCACGGCAGAGGCTGCGTGCGTACGGATGGAAAGCGTAACGAATCCGGCGACCCCGAACACCGCGATCAGGATGCTTCCCAGCACGATAATGGGTCCTTTTTTCATGGCACAGCCTCACCAAAATAGATTGCACTCGAACTCTATATCTGATATAGATTTCGAACGCAATCTAAAAATTGGAGATTTGCAATGCGCGTGAGTCGCATCCAGGCCGCGGAAAACCGCGAAACTGTAATCAATGTCGCAAGTCGCCTTTTTCGGGAGTGCGGCTTTGACGGCATCGGCCTCAAGGATCTGATGAAGGGTGCCGGGCTGACCCAAGGCGCCTTTTACAAGCAGTTCGCGTCAAAGGAGGACTTGGCGGCTCAGGCGTCCAAGCGGGCGTTGGAGAGCGCCACTCTCCGATGGTCGGCCGCGACCGCGGCGAAACCCAAGGATCCACTCGGCGCAGTGGTTGCGTTCTACCTCAGCGCCGACCATCGCGATGAAAAGATGGACGGCTGCCCGATCGTGGCGCTCGGCTCAGATGCCGCCAGACAGGGCAGCGACGTGAAAGCGTCATTCGAAACCGGGATCAAAGACCATCTCGAAATCCTCAGCCGAATGATTGCCGAAACCAGCGGCGAGAAGCCCAAGGGCAAAGCGATGGCCATTCTCTCGACGATGGTCGGTGCGCTGATGCTATCGCGCGTCGTCAACGACCCCGATCTGGCTCAGGCCCTTCTGAAGGCGGCGGCCAAACAGGTTCGCGAAACCGCGGCCGCTTGAGAGCTAGTTAATCCTGTAAATTTCATGGAGGACACGAAATGCGCAAATCCGGGATCCACACCTTTCCAGCAATCGATCGTGTCGTTTATGGCAAAGCTGCGGCGGACGCTTTGAACGACGAGGCGGTGCGACTGGATGCCAAGCGCATCTTCCTCATCGTCAGTCGAACCTTGAACACCAAGACCGATGAGATCGAGAAGATTCGTCGTGCTCTTGGCGACAAACATGTGGCGACCTTTGATGGAATTGCGCAGCATACGACGCGCAAGCAAGCTGCCGAGGTGGCCCGTCAAGCTAATGACGCAGAAGCTGATCTAATCGTGGCTGTCGGGGGAGGTTCTGCTATCGATCTCGCCAAGATAGTCATCATGGCGATGGAACATGATATCCGCGATGAAGCGGGTTTCGATCCATTTCCCATGGGCCCGGGCGTAAACATCTCTCCGTTCCTTTCGCCCACAGTCCGACAGATCGCAATACCGTCCACGCTGAATGGCGGCGAATGCAATGCAGCAGCACTCGTCACGGACGAGCGCCATAAGTTGAAGCAGATATTCTTCCATCCCCAAATGATGCCACTGGCGATTATCCTCGACCCTGCCCTCACCCTTCAAACGCCATCGAACCTTTGGATGGGATCGGGAACTCGCTCGATGGATCACGGTATCGAAGCGCTGTGCTCACCGGCCGGCACCCCGTTAGCTGACGAAGTCGTCTTGGCAGGTATCCGCATTCTGCGCGAGGGAATGCTCCGGACCTTGCAGCAACCTGATGATCTGGAGGCGCGTCGACAATCTCAATACGGCTCATGGCTGGCGTCTTATGGCCTCCAGGCACGCGTTCCGATGGGAGCAAGCCACGGCATTGGCCATGTGCTTGGCGGCACCTTCGAGGTTCCCCACTACTACTGCACACCTGTCATCATGCCGAGCCTTCTGCGCTACAACAAACCCTTCACCGAGGAGGCGCAGAAGCGTTTGGCGACGGCACTTGGCGCCCCGGGTGGCGACGCCGCAGACGCCTTTGCAGCATTCACAAGAGCACTTGGACTACCTGGCCGCCTCGCTGATGTCGGCATAGGCGAAGGCAAGTTCGATCAGATTAGCAAGATTGCAATCAATCATCGCTTCGTACAGGCCAATCCGCGGCCCTTCAAAAACGAAGCCGAGATCATCGATCTGCTGCGAATGGCAGCTTAGCTGCCATCAGCGACGATGGGCCAAGATTGGAAGGTAACTGATTATGCGTCGTGTCGTCGTTACGGGGTTGGGACTGGTATCACCGCTGGGTTGCGGCAGTGAGTTGGGTTGGTCCCGCCTGCTTGCGGGCCGCTCAGGGCTGGCCGCCCTTCCCGAATGGGCGGCTACCCTTCCCGCGCGGGTCGCTGGAATCGTGCCGATAAAAGCCGACGATCCGGGTGGCGGCTTCGATCCGGATCTGGTCGTTGCTCCCAAGGATCAGCGGAGGATGGATCGCTTCATCCTGTTCGCACTGGTCGCCACGGCCGAGGCCATTGCACAAGCGGCATGGACGCCCTCCGACGCACACTCGCTCGAGCGCACGGCGACCATCATCGCGTCGGGTATCGGAGGCTTTCCGGCAATCGTCGAGGCAGTTCGCACCACCGATCAGCGCGGGATCAAGCGTCTCTCGCCCTTCACCGTGCCGTCCTTTCTCGCAAATCTCGCGGCCGGTCATATTTCCATCCGCTACGGCTTCAAGGGTCCCATCGGTACGCCCGTTACTGCTTGCGCCGCGAGCGTGCAGGCGATCGGCGATGCCGCACGCCTCATTCGAACCGGCGAAGCGGACATCGCGATTTGCGGTGGCACGGAAGCCTGCATCGATCTTGTGAGCCTCGGCGGCTTCGCCGCCGCCCGGGCCCTTTCGACCGGCTTCAACGAATCGCCAGCGCGTGCGTCCCGGCCCTTCGACCGCGACCGTGACGGCTTCGTCATGGGTGAAGGTGCCGGTATCCTCGTTATCGAAGAGCTGGAACACGCACTCCGCCGGGGAGCCCAACCGATCGCCGAAATCGCCGGCTATGGCACGACTGCTGATGCCTACCACATCACGTCAGGACCCGAGGACGGGGACGGCGCGCGTCGCGCGATGGAAGGCGCCTTGAGGCAGGCCGGCCTCAAGCCCGGTGACATCCAGCATCTCAACGCCCATTCCACTTCGACGCCGGTTGGCGACGTTTCCGAACTTGAAGCGATCAAATCCGTGTTCGGCCGCGACGGTAAAATTGCCGTGAGCGCTACCAAATCGGCAACTGGTCATCTGCTCGGCGCAGCCGGGGGAGCGGAAGCGATCTTCACGATCCTCGCGTTACGCGACCAGGTCGCGCCGCCCACTCTCAATCTCGAAAATGGTGACACGGCCGCGGAAGGCGTCGACCTCGTCTCTCGTGAGGCCAGGCGCATGACGATAGAGCATGCGATTTCGAATGGATTCGGCTTCGGAGGCGTCAACGCCAGCGTCATCTTTCGACGTTGGCAATGAAAGAGAACCGATAGCTCCGAACCCGATGCCGCATAACACGTCCAGGCTGGTTGTCGTGCAAAATCGGCCCGGGATAGCGGGGGAAGTACTCGTGTTCCAGCGGCGCGCTCCGAAATGGCCACTCTTATCGCGCAAATGTCCGATTTGCTCGCGCCAATCAGTGGGCGACGACGACCAACTTCGCCGTCAGGCCCGATAACGCGCGGCGGGCTTGGAGTTGCCGAAGCCTGCCGCCAAAACGCCGCGCGCCTTCTCAAAGGCGTCCCACGCCGCCACATCGGGCACCGGCGGAATTGTCACCAATTCCTTGCGATCGAAGCCGACCAGGGCCGCATCCACGAGATCTTCAACCTCCATGACATTGGGCACCTTGCTGGCGTCGCCACCAGCTCGTTCGTAAATCTCGGTGCGCGTGGCCGCAGGCAGCACGGCCTGCACATAGACGCCCTTCGACGCGACTTCGGCGGCAAGGCCTTGCGACAGCGTCATCAGGTATGACTTGGTCGCCGGGTAGATGCCCCGGGAATATTCGGGGAGCAGAGCCAGCACCGACGCGATGTTGATGATCGCGCCCTTGCCGCGTTCAACCATGCGGCCGACGACGGCGGACGCGAGCAACGTCGGCGCGACCACGTTCAGCCGTAGCAGATCGTCCATCTTGACTGGATCGGCGGTCGCGAAATCTCCGATCAACGCCGCGCCTGCATTGTTGACAAGGATGTCGATGGGCGGGTCGGAGCGGAGGCGCCGGAGAACCGGTTCGAGTTGGGAGCCGTCGATCAGGTCGGCCGTGATGACTTCGACCGCAACGCCATGCGCATTGCGCAGTTCGGTGGCGAGGGCGTTGAGCCTGTCGGTCGCGCGAGCGACGAGCACGAGATCGTGGCCGCGTACGGCCAGGCGGCGTGCGTAAACTGCGCCGATGCCGCTCGAAGCGCCGGTAACGAGTGCGATGGTCATGGATGTTGTCCTGAATGAATTTCGAGCATCGGGATGCCCTGCCGGGGATCGGTGGTGACAAATCGTCGGAGCGGCACGGTTAGCCGCGCGCCTTCAGATGAAGCATCGGGTGATGCTCATAGTGACCGGCGCCGTTCTTCACGATGGGGTCTTCCGAGGTGATCGCCTTGATGTCTTGGTCATCGGCGATCTGATAGAGCGACACGCCGTATCCGCCACTCGGGTCCATGACAGGGCCATGCGCGACGATCTGTCCCTTTTCGAGCAGGTCATCCAGGAACGCGCCGTGCTGCTTCATCCATGCTTTCTCGTCGGCGGTCATGGTCGCGAGAAAATCAGCGCGCGGCGGAATGTACTTGCACAAATAGTACTTCATGGGTCGCTCCTCGGTGAAAGAGACATGTCTGCTTGCTTGGAGATCTCTCGATTTCAGGGATCAATCAGCCACGCCCATCTGCTTGCGAAAACTCTTCTCGAAAGTCTTTTCGGGAACAAAGCGCCGCATCAGGCGGAGACGGCCCGCCACTTTTCCGGGCGTGTACCGAATGCTCGGCTCTTTTTCGGTGGCAGCCTGCACTACCTTGTCCGCCACGGCTTCCACGGGATCGCCGGCCGCGATGCCGTTGCGCCAGGTCGCGTTCATGGCCGTGCGTCCTTTGTCGTAGACATTTATGATCCGATCGGGCTTGTCGCCGTTCTCTTCCAGCGCGGTGCGGGTGAAGACTGGCTCGACCAGCGAGACACGAATGCCGAATGTTCGCAGTTCGTGATCGAGCGATTCGGAATAGCCTTCGACGGCGTGCTTGGTGGCGTTGTAGAGCGCTGTATATGGTCCGGGCAGGAAGCCGGCCACCGAACTGATGTTGATGATCCGACCCTGGCCCTGCTTGCGCATGATGGGCAGCACTTCAGCGGTGGTGCGAAGGATGCCGAAGACGTTGATGTCGAACAGGCTCTGGGCTTGATTGAGAGACGATTCCTCGGCGGCGCCGATCAAGCTGCGGCCGGCATTGTTCACGAGCACGTCGATCCGGCCTGCAAGCCCAACGACGTCCTTGATCAGTTGTTTGACGGACTCATCATCAGTGACATCGCAGCGAAGCATATGAATGCCCTGTCGCACCTCGTCGGGCGCGGCCTGACGGCTGGTGCCGAACACCCGATATCCCGCGCGGATCAGGGCAAGTCCGGCCGCAAGCCCGATGCCCCCCGAAGCGCCCGTGATCAGGGCGACCTTTTCTCCCGCTGCGCGCGATTGTGCATGTGCCATTTCGAATTCCCTTGTCAGCGCCGCCAATGATTATGTTCGTAATCATCGCTTATTTATGATTATGTATATAATCATTGTCAAGGGCCTCTTGGACGACCAGTCCGGGCCCCGCTGAAAGAGGTCATGCCGGCGTTATGCCTCGGCCGTCGCCATCGGAAGGAAAGGGCTCGTGAAAGTCAGCAAGGAAACGGTCGAGCAGAATCGCGAGCGGGTGATCGCGACCGCCGCAAGGCTGTTCCGGGAACGTGGGATCGACGGTATCGGGCTTGTCGACTTGACGAGGGCTGCCGGGCTCACTCCCGGAGGCTTCTACCGGCAGTTCAAGTCAAAGGACGACCTCATCGTTCAGGCGGTCACGCGGGCCTACGAGGATATGAGCGAGGATATCGCGGGCCGTATCGCAGCGAGCGATGATCCGCTGGAGACCCTCGTGCGTCATTACGTGTCGGACTACCACCGCGATGATCCGGGGCAAGGGTGCGGCCTTGCAGCAATGGCTGCCGACGCGGCACGTCACGACGATCCGGCGCTGCGGGAATGCTTCGGCAGCATCGTCAGTAACTATATCGGGCTTCTCACCAAGCTCGTGCCAGGAAGAAGTGCAAAAGCGAAGCGGAGCGCGGCGATAGCGGCGCTCGCCGAGATGATCGGATCGGTTGTCCTCTCCCGCGTGGTGTCAGATCCCGCACTATCGGATGAGATCATCGACACGGTCTCGAATGATCTGGTGAAACGCCATGCGAAATCTTCTCGAACTGCTCGATGAGCCGATCGGCGCCGCCTCCGACCCGCCGACGCACCTACTCGAGCCACCCGGTGAAATTGCGCTCGCTTGATATCCACCGCCCCCTTTGAAATCACTTCCCCTCTGCGCTTGGCCCTGGGAACCGTTGCGAAGCAACTAATTAGACTAGTAGATTAGGCCAGGCCTCGTTGCGAGCGGCCGCTTTGCGCCATGAGCGGCCAGTCGCAAATCGAATAATAACGATGTCTCCTTTTCACTCAGAAGCGGCCATCGCCCGCCAGATTAGCCATGTCCGAAAGTGCCAAACTCAGGGCGTCCGAAAAGCGGCAGCCGAAGAGCGCGGGATAGCGATCGATCAAATCGTAAAAGTGATGGTATCAGCAGCTTGCATCCGTGTGGATGCGGGAAATATCAAGCGAAAGCAGCGAACCATCGACATTCCTTGGTCACCTAAGCCAAAAGGCGTTGCCACCATCACGCGCGCGCCGGGCCATACCGACGAAAAACTTGTGAAGTCCGTCGCCCGGGCTCACGCGTGGCTGGCAGACCTAACCGCGGGTCGGTACGCCTGCGTTGAAGACCTTGCTGCGGCGGCCAACATCAATCCAAAAGTGGTTCGGCAAGGCCTGCGATTAGCGTTCCTGCCGCCAGAATTGACCATGAGCGTCCTGAATGGCGAGGCCACAATGGCTCTAAAGGACATTCCCAAAACGCTGCCGTTACCTTGGGCCGTACAGCGGGAGGTGATCGGCTGAATTCGTCGATCGAATGCTATGGAAACGGCTCTAGCCAACTACTCGTCCAGCAACTCAAGGAAGTCGCTTATTCGTTCGAATGGCTTCGCATTGCGATTACCGATATAGACCACGCGATCGCCTTCGCGCTGCAGCGACTTCGCTCTCGACTTGCGAAGCCGACCGGGGAGAAACGTCGCCGCAACAGCCTCGGGGCCGACGTCGAGCCTCATAATGCCGCGCCGCTTGCAATCGAGCCTGAGCCTCGCCGCCGCGAAAAACTCGCGCGCGGCCGGCGGCAGCCTGCCGAAACGACGTGCGGTTTCGTCCTCCAAATCGTCGAGATCATCCTCGGTGCGGCATCTGGCAATACGGCCGTAGATTTCCAGGCGAACAGCGTCCGACTGTACGTAGCCCGTGGGCAGCATATCGGCGATCGGCAGGTTCAGATCAGGCACCCACAGTTCGGCGCCACCGTCGGCGCCCTTCTCCGACGCCCGCTTGAGAAGATGGCTATAGAGCATTGGCCCGAATACCTGCAGATGGCCAGACTGCTGTTCGGAGAAGAGGTCTCCGGCGCCCCGCAGATCCAGATCACGCTCGCTAATGGCAAAGCCGGCGCCGGGCTTGCTGAACTGCTCCAGTACGGCCAAACGCTTCTCGGATTGTTCGGAGTTCGACTCGTTTAACAAATACGCGAAAGCACGCGTGCCGCCCCGTCCGACGCGGCCTCTTAGCTGATGAAGCTGCGACAGACCAAACTTCTCCGGCCAGCAGATGACGATGGTGTTCGCCCGGGGGATGTCGAGACCGCTCTCCACGATATTGGTCGCGAGGAGCACGTCCGCTTCACCTTCGACGAAGCTCATCATTCGATCGTCGATATCCTCGGCAGGCAAGCGGCCATGGAGACATACGACGCGAAGGTCTGGAGCCGTCAACTTCACCCTTGCCAGCATCGGCTCCAGATCCTGGATACGGGGGCAAATCAGAAAACTCTGCCCGTGGCGTCTCTGCTCACGCAGCAAAGCCGCGGCGATCGCGGCGTCCGACAGCGGAGCAACCCTGGTGACGATAGGCAGCCGGTGAACCGGCGGCGTCGCAATAATGCTCAGGTCCCGGAATCCTGCAAGACCCGCCGCCAGCGTACGCGGTATCGGCGTGGCGCTCATCCAAAGGGCATGAACGCCCTTCGCAAGGCCTGAAAGTTTCGCCTTCTCCGCCGCACCAAAATGCTGCTCCTCGTCGATGATGACGAGGCCGAGGTCGGCAAATTTCACGTCGGTCGAGGCGAGAGCCTGTGTGCCGACAACGACTTTCAGTTTGCCGCGGCGGAGTTTTTCCTTCGTATCTCGTATCTCCGCTGCCGTTGCTGCCCGCGACAAATTTGCCACTTCTATCCCGAGCGGACCGAACCGCTTGCGAAACGTCTCGACATGCTGTCTGGCGAGGACCGTGGTCGGAACCGCGACAGCGACCTGTTTTCCCGAGAGCGACACAGCCGCCGCCGCCCGCAAGGCGACCTCGGTCTTGCCAAAGCCGACGTCACCGCAGACCACCCGGTCCATCGGGTGACCGGCCGCCAGATCGTCCAGCACGTCCCGGATCGCCTTGGCCTGATCAGGTGTCGTGAACCAGGGAAAGCGCGCGACGAATCTTTCATAGGCCGCCCCTGGAGCGACCAGCTTGGGAGCACGCCGGCGCCGTCGTTGGGCGATATGTTTCGCAAGCTGCTTGGCCGCTGCTTCGATTTCCTGCTCGGCCTCGCCACGCCTGTTCCACCACGTGCTGCCATCGGCCTTGTCTAACGTGAGCTTACCGGGCTCTACAGCGTAGGGCCAAATCAAGGCGAGATCGGCAGGCGGAACAAGCGCAGCATCATCCCCGGCGAATTCGAGCCTGATCATCTCGCGGTTTGTACCGTTCCCCATGTCGATGGTCTGCAAACGATCAAGCAAAGCCAGGCCACGCTGGAGATGAACGACGGCCGCGCCGCGCTCGGGAATATCCGGGTGATTGAAGGCAACTGTCCAGGCTTTGGCCATCGGTTGCGGATGATGGGCACGGCTACCGAGCACGTCAGACGCGGTCACAACCAAGGTCTGCTTTTTCCCGGGAGCGAAAAAGCCCGCGTCGAAGTCGGCCAACAGCGCGCCCTCGCGTCTTCTTGCCTCCACCGCCTCGTCCCAGTTGGCGAAACGCTCCGCCCTGACCCCACTCATGCGCTCCATCGCGCGCAGATCGTCTTCGACCGCGGCGACGAAGAGCAAACGAGATCCGGCGCGTTCCGCACGGGCCACGAACGCGCGAAGCGCTTTCCTCGGTGCCGCGACCTTTGAGAAGTCGGGCGTGGCCACAAACGCCGCCTTGGCAGGAAGCACACTCGTGCGCTTCTTCAGCTTCTTCCAGTCCCCTCGCCCCAGATATTCGCGTTCCGAATCCCTGCGGCCGGCCGCCTCCTCGATCGTACTCAGCCAGCTGTCAGCGTGGGCCGGAACTTTTGCATCCGCGAACCATCGTGCCCGATCGCAATAGTCCAGGAAGGTAGCCCGCTGCGCCCGGTTGCCGCCCAGCGCGAGGCGTTCCGACATCGGATCGACAATCAGTTCCTTGAGATCGGATATGACGTCATGCTCATTCGGGTCGACGGCAACAATTCTGCGGATCGAACCGCCGGAATGCTCGATCCGGTACGGCCCGAGAGCACCGGCCGGGAAGATCTCGAATGTCGCGCCGTGAAAGAGCGCGGCGCCCGGATATTCAGCCTCTTCGTCGAGATCGTAGCCCAATTTCTCAATGCGTGCCTCGAGGTCCTGCTCGGCATATGACGCTAGCACCTTAAGGCTTAGGCTGATGCGCGACCAGCTCGCCGGCAAAGGCAGCCGCTCCATGATCGCCTCTGCCGTCGAGACGAGCAGAATCGGCTTCTTTCTTCTGGCAAGACGGCGCAAGACCGAACACCGCCTGCCAGCGATCTCGCGCGATGGCTCCAGCCCATCGAAGGGCAACGTATTCAATCTGGGGAATACGAGAACATCGAGCGATGGATCGAGTGCATGGACGATGCCGCCGAGCCGCTCGGCCCTGTTCTCGTCTTCAGCGAGAAACACCAACCCATCACGACCGGACTTTTTCCACTGCTCGCGAAGATGGAGCGCCAACATGCCGAGGGGCGAGGACGTCGCGATGGCGGAACCCGCGGATTGTCCGCCAGTCCTGGCCGCGCTTTTCCTGGTCACGCCGCGGGAGCTGACCTTCCTGCTTTTCTTCACGAAGCTTCCATCGTCATTCGACAACTCAGGTGCCGCAAATCGCCGGAAAATACAAGTTATCCACTTTGTACGCTTCCCTGGACGGCGACGCTCATCGCGCAGCAGCGGGAAAATAAGACGAGCGCTAGAAGATACTGAATTGGCATTCGAGACACAAAAGTTTCGTTCCATTTGTTTTTGACTATGACGGAACTCTGAGCAGCTCAAATGACAACGATCGGCTACCCTCACCGAAAATCGTAGAAAATCTAATACGGCTTCTAGAGGGGGCGTGGTCGTCGGCGTAGCCTCCGGCCGAGGCGGTTCGATGGCTGATCATCTGACAAAAGTCTCCGACCAATCACATTGGCCGAAGATTCGACTTGGACTTTACAACGGCGGATGGATTGGCAAGCTCGGCGAACTGCCTCCGCAAACCGCGCGGTTAAGTGAGTTCCTAATTCACGCAAAAAGAATAATTACCAATCTTCAATCATACGGCGTACCTATCGCGGTAATAAAGGCGACTCCACCCTCCCAAATCAGCATCCGATTTGAGGCTGGCGTGAACACTGAAAGTATGTGGTTCGTAATAGTTGACGCTTTCAAGCAAGCCGGATTGGAGACTAGTACGATTGCGCGAAGCAAGCACTCCATCGACGTGCTTTCACGAGGAGTGATTAAGTCCCATCGCTTGCTTTGAGATGAAGGTCGAATCCGCGCAGCATCGGTCTAGTGTAGCAATCCCCTACGCTGAGCCAAAGAGGTACGAGGCTTCAGGTCAGAACATGCTTGCCCGTAATCTCATCGCTAATACTTACAGGTGACGCATATCTCGACTCCTCGGCCCGAGTGCCACTGCCGTAAGCTAAGGTAGGTGACCTGTCAGTCCCATAGTTTGATCTCTGAGGCTTGTCGACGCGATGAGACCTCTCTGGGGAGAAAAATGTAGGACGGCGGCCGTAAGTAGGCTGACTTTGGTCGGCAGGCGGAACGAGAGGGATCGAATCCTCCAGATCGTCGCGCGGCAGTCCGAGAGCCAGAGATTCCTGATTGTGAATAGTTTAAGCCGATGATCTGGCCGAAACAAAGTATCAGGATCGCGCAGCAGTCTGGGTGAAGGATTGCCGATTCCGTCGCGCCGCGATCGGAGATCGAGCCGACACGGACTGCCAAGGTCGGGCGGCAGTCCTGATCGAACCCGTCTCTGCCGATAGTCTCCGTAAGACGGGAATTTTCGCGGGAGAGGCCGGAGACTTTCGCGACTCCGCCCCCGAAACTCAGATATCCGGAGTCCGGAGACAAAGTCGAATGCCGGAAAAGTCGGGATTTCCGGCCCATTCTCGGGTCTTTAGGGAAGTCTCTTAAGGGGCCGGAATGCGTGGCTGGCGACGCAGTGTTGATCGCACCCGTCTCCGGGCAAATTCCCTGCAAACAGGGAATTTTACAGGGAATTTGGCGATTCTGGCGGCTCGGAGACCCAGCCGCTGGCCAGAAAACGCTGCAGCACAGCGTCTTTCGGGCCAATTCCCTGCGCAACTAACAGGGAATTTTATTTGGCGAACAGGTATCGTCGCGAACATAACAGGGAAACCGTAGGACGCCCGCGCGGCGACCGAACATTGCGGGCTCGAATGAACTGGCTGCCGCTAACCTGTATCTAGTGACCATCTG
Source organism: Bradyrhizobium sp. AUGA SZCCT0160 (assembly GCF_018130105.1). NCBI lineage: Bacteria > Pseudomonadati > Pseudomonadota > Alphaproteobacteria > Hyphomicrobiales > Nitrobacteraceae > Bradyrhizobium > Bradyrhizobium sp. AUGA SZCCT0160. The sequence goes on along the minus strand of NZ_JAFCMD010000029.1, from coordinate 14,071 downwards.
AACCGCCTGCACCGGCCAGACCGGCGAGAGAAGCCCTTAGTGGCATATCGCATGGGCGGCGTTCCTATGCTTGGCTGGAGGACGCAGATGTCCCCTTTGCCCCCCGATAGCGGACATCGACCAGCGCCGACGCGACGTCCGCTAAGTGCGGCGAGTTCAACCGATCGCTGCAACACATTCTGCGAACTTCTCAGCCGGCGTCTGACAGAGCAAGGTCTTTCTCGGCCTTTCGTTGAGCTGCCTCGCGATGGCACTGAGCTGGGCCTGGCTGTGCAAGGACAGATCGGTGCCCCTCGGAAGATACTGGCGCAACAATCTGTTGGTATTTTCGTTTGAGCCGCGCTGCCAGGGAGACCGAGGGTCACAAAAATAGACCTCTACCTCGGTGGCCAATGTCAGGCGATGGTCGGCAAGCTCCCTGCCCCTGTCCCAGGTCAGCGACCGGTAAAGCTCGCCGGGCAATCGCTGCGATTGCTTGATCAGTGCCGAGACGACGCTTTGGCAACTTTGACCAGCATCACGTAGCGCGAATGGCGCTCGACAAGCGTTGCAATATAGCTATTCCTCGACCCACCGATCAGATCGCCTTCCCAATGACCGGGGACCGCACGATCTTCGACCGACGGCGGTCGTTCGCTGATGGATACGGCGTTCTTAATCTGGCCGAGCCCGTTCCGCTTTGATGCTTGCGTGCCTGGATCGGCGGACCGTGCGCCTCGCCCTCAGGTGCTCAAGAATCTCCTTCTTCAGCACGCCGCGCGCCTGATGAACAGGCTGCGATAGATCGTCTCGTGCGACACCTGCTTTTGAGGCTCCACCGGATATATGCGTTTTAGCCAGCCGGCAATCTGCTCCGGTGACCATTGCCGCCGCAGCAGGGTCGATACTGTCCGCCTCAGGAACGGACGGCAAGCCAGCTTACAAAGCTTTGGACGCCGCGCCCGATCCCAGGCGGCCTGATCGGACCCGGCAGCCCGATAGCGATCCGTTCCGCCATTGCGCTGGACTTCACGGCTGATGGTTGACGCAGATCGTCCCAAATGGCGCGCGATCGACCGCAACGAGCAGCGCATGCTGAGCCATCGAGATATCTCCTCTCGTTCAGAAAGGCTGAGCTTATCTTTGGCTCGGCACCGATCTGGAGGGCGGATACCACCCGTTGGCGAGATCACAGAGAAGACTGGCGAGGACTCCTGGTCAACCCGCGCCCGATCGAACTCATGGGCTCGCCGGCTTGCCAGCGATCCCAGATCTCGGACCGCTGAGCGGCCGAGTAATAAATGCGACGTCGCTGGTTCATGTCCACACTCCATCTTTGATAAAGATTAGAGTGTTGCGCTGACCAATTGAACTCGCTGCCAAAGTCGGGCATATTGGTTCACGCGGTTGCAATCCGTAGTAGATCAGCGATGCGTTTGTCGTACCCAAGTTGACTGGCTCTAATTGGCGCAACGAAGCGACCTTCTGGGCCATGAACCTCTTCCGCGCGTTCGGCCCATCGGCGGGCGTCATCGCGCCGCCCAAGCGCCATTGTGCAGCAGCACAGCAATTCGAATGTCGGACCAAACACGGGACGCAAGGCCAGCGCCCGGTTCGCGCTTTCCAGCGCCTTATCCGGCATATCGCTGAGAAGTTCGGCGTAGGCCAGCAAGATGTGCCACGCCACGTTCTGCGGGTCATTAGGATTGAGCGTGAGCCCGTGCCGAAAAGAAGCCATCGCGCGACCTGCATCGCCATCGAATAGCCGTGCCATTCCAAGCACGAGATGGCCGAGCGCGAAGCTCGGATTGAGTTCAATCGCGCTCTGCGCCGCGAGCGCGCCGGTGTTGGCGGAGCCGGCGTAGCAGCTAACGATGGCGAAAGAGTAGTGCGCATAAGGATCGCGCGGGTCGAGCGCGACCGCGCGGGTAGCGGCCTGCATCCCCTCCCGCCCGTCGGCGGCAACATCATCGCTCCACCCGTACGCGATGATGCCGGCGCTGACCCGGCCGAGCCAGGAATGCGCCTCCGAGAGGTCCGGATCGGCTGTACAGGCGCGACGGAACAGGTCGCGCGCGGCGCGATGCCCTTCACAGGTCACCTTGTGAAAATGCCACATACCCTGTCTTACCAAGTCCCACGCCGTCATATTGCCGGTATGACGCACGATCGCCAGCCGCGACTCGCTCTTGAGAAGCTCAGGCTCGATTGCCGCGACCACGCGCTCGGCAATTTCGTCTTGAATGGCGAACACATCGGCCATCACGAGATTATAGCGTTCGGCCCACAGATGCGCGCCATCGCTCGTATCGATCAGTTGCGCCGAGATCCGCAGTCGCTCGCCGGAATAGCGCACGTTGCCGTGCAAAGCATAGCGCGCGCCGAGCTGATCTACGGCCTTGTCTCGGAGAGCGAAGGCCGAGCTGCGGACAACAACGCGAAACCAGCGATAACGCGCGAGCGCGGTGATTATGTCATCAGTGATGCCGTCGGCGAGGTATTCTTTGCCTGGTTCCTCGCTGACGATGCCGAACGGCAGCACCGCGATCAGCGGCCGCACATCTAAGACATCGGCGCTCTCAGTCGGCATTTCCGCGCCCAACATCGCGCCAGCGAAGCGGTAACCAACTCGCGGGACCGTCGCGATCCATTCGCCGCCATCGTGGGCCGCGCCGAGAAGCTTGCGCAGCGCAGCGATCTGAACTGACAAGTTGCTTTCCTCGACGGTGGTCCCGGGCCACGCCGTATCCATCAAAGCGGCCTTTGAGACGGCCTCGCCGGGCGCTCGCAGCAGCGCGGCAAGCAGGCGAACGCCCTTCTGGTTGACCGCCATCGGTCGTCCGTCACGCAGCAGTACGCCGCGCGCGGGATCGAAGACAAACGGGCCGAAGGCAAGCCGCTGCATCAGACGAGCGTAGCCCCACGAAAGTACGCTGAGTAGCCACCATTCGCAAAAATTCGGAACTTTTCGGAGCGCATTTTGAGACATTTGCGCAGCCGGACCACATTCTCCCGTCATCGACACACCCTTGGAGAGAACGATGAGCAATTCGAGCGCAACTAAGGTGAAATCAGCCGCCACAACCAGCCGTCGCGGGATTGTTGTGAAGGCCGGGCCGGAGCACCGTGTCCCGCAGGGTTCGGATTACCGGGCTGGCGTCAGCGCCGAAACCACCGGATCAGAGGTAGTCTGGCTCGGCCTGATGGCGCTGCCGTCCGGCGGCCGCACGAGAGCGCATGTGCACGAGCACCACGAAACCGCGCTGTACATGATGAGCGGAGACATTCTGGAGCTTTGGACCGGAGATGAGCTTGAGCACTGCGATACGGTCCAGCCGGGGGACTTCGTCTACATTCCGGCGAACGTGCTGCACGTCGCGATCAATCGCGGCGCAACGCCTGCTATCTTCGTCGGTTCGCGGAATGAAGCGACCGCGCGCGAGAGCATGGTGTTGCACCCTGAGATGGACGCACGGGTGCCATAATTCCGCAAGCGACCTCGTGGCCCACTAGGTCAGCTAAGAGTCAATCGCGTCGGTTCGGCCGGACCACCGCATCTTCCGATCTACCCCGGTGAACGGACATTCGCTGGATAGGTGAGTATGTCTCAAAGGTGCCCCATTAGCCGACATCTGCCCAACGCGCAGTGAGCACGTCATGCAGGCTTCGTTTACTGCGTTACTCTTGGATTGCTCGGTTAATCTGCGCACCAACCACGAAGTAGCTCAAGGTCGCTGTCGGGTATCGCGCAGGGGCAGCGGCTGATCTCCAAGCATGCCATTAACAATCACAGCGCGTGCGGTGTCGAGATTGACGCCGTGCCGCTTGATGAGATCCGAGGCGTCACCAATGATCGCGTCGACGTCCTGCTTGATCTTCATCGTTTTGTAGTGGTCGTCTTGGTGCAGCCCCATGCAGGTACCGACAATGTCGAGGACATTGAGAATCCTGAACGGCCAATCGCGTTCATGCGCGCACAGCTCGCGATGGTCGGTATGGTAAACCGATATCAGGGCGTCGACGCCGGCTTTCGCGGCCAGCTCCAGCTCTTTCAGGTGCAGCTCTCTCTGGTACGTGGGCAACGATGCAAGGCTGTTGCTTTGCAGACCGACCGCCGGAACGTCGAGCTTGACGATAGTGACGCCGGGGACTGCCCGTAACAACTCTTCTGCCGCCTCGGCAACGCCAGCCACCCCTGGATGCCGATGCAGCGCGACGTCAAGCTCGACCCGGTTCTTCAGAAACGGCCGCAACGTATCGAGATTGCGATGCAGAAATCGCATGAACGGCGTCATGTCAAATGGCTTTTCTCCGGTTGTACGTTCGAAGGTCGGCAGCATGTTCTCGGAGAATTGCACGAAGCAGCTTGGGCACCACGACAGCACTTCGCCGGTCTTCGACTGTGCAAGTTTGGAAATGGTGTTGCAGGCAAAACGTGACGAGGTGTCGGTATCGCCGGCGCGTAGCTGCAGGATGCCACAGCAGTGGGACGGTCCACCCATGACCTGATAGTCGATGCCAAGAACATCCATGATATCGAGGCAAAGCAGCGCCAGGTGCGGGGTCCTCAGCACGTTGCAGCCAGTATAGAATACGAGGTCCGGCAATTCGACGCGCGGCGGCTGCCTGGACGGTCGTTGACCGAGCCGGATCAAGGCCTCCTCCGAGAGCTGAAGCTGCGAAAGCACGCTCACGTCCTGGCTCATCTTCCTGAAGGCGTCGACGCCGCGCTTGCGCCGCGCGGGCGGCTCGCTGCCCTTGCGCGTGAGCGCGAGCCGCGCCATCGCGAGAAGGAAGCGCGGGTTGACACCATAATCGCACACCTTGATGCACTCGCCACTCAGCGTGCAGGCCTTGGCCCATTTCTCGGCCTCGGCCGTTCCCGCACCGAGCCTCAGAATGTCGAGCACGCCCGTCACCGTTGCGGACGGGTCCGACGCCGCGAGGCCTGCCGGTTCAGTGATCGGGCACGCAGCAAAGCAAGCGCCGCACCTGGTGCAGGCGTCGAGCATATCGTCGACGCGCGCGGACAGCGCGTCCTCGAAACTGGTGCTCTGCATGTCCGAATACATACCTCACATGGCGCCCAGTAGCAACGCGGGCCGACACTTGGCGTTCAAACCGTAATTGTCCGGCCTGGGTCAAGCCGAGAAGTCCGGATGCTCAATCGGGAGGTCCGCTGTGCCCTCAATAACGGACATTGTCAGCCAAGCCCGTCAGGTCCGAAAAGTGCCAGAAGCAGAAGTGCATAGCATGCCTAGTGTCTGTGAACTAACGGGCGCTGCTTTTGCCGTCGCGAGGCAATTTCAACCAGCTTCGGTTAGTGGAGCTAGATGGCCTGCAATGAGACAGCGCCTTTGACTTAGTTGAGAGCCGTCGTCAGCGGGCCCCAGGTGGGTTCGATTCCCATCCGGTCTCGTGATAGCATCGGTTAGAACTGAGGAGAACTGAACATGGCGATCGCCTATTCTCCGAAAGACGACAAGACCACCACATCCGCCCCAGCGCGTACGCTGCCGTCGATCAATTTGAAGAAATGGGTCGAGCAGCACCGCCACGAGATGGTCCCGCCCGTCAGCAACAAATATCTCTACGACGGCGAGGACTTCTTCGTGATGCTCATCAACGGTCCCAACGCGCGCAATGACTTTCACCAGAGCAACAGCGAGGAATTCTTCCATCAGCTCCAGGGCGACATTATCGTGCGCATCGTCGAGGACGGGCGGATCAAGGACACTCCCGTGCGCGAGGGCGAGACGTTCTTCATCCCGAGCAACGTCCCGCACAGCCCGACGCGCCCGCCGAACACGCTGGGCCTCGTGGTGGAACGAAGGCGTCCGCCGGGCGAAACCGAGCACCTTCAGTTCTACTGCGACAACTGCCATGCGCTAGTCGAGGATATAGAGTTCGACTGCAAGGACATCGTTGTCCATTTCAGGCGGGCGATGGAAGACTTCTGGGCCGACCCGGATCGCAGCATGTGTAAGAGTTGTGGGACGCGGGTGACGAAACCCAAGCCGATCAAGCGGATCACGTTCGAGCCGGTCGTGAGGATCGAGCGCGAGCCGTAATGCTGATGAAGATCGACATCCGATCCTATGCGGATCGGAGATGGCTCGTGCAAGATCGTCGCTGAGGACTGAAATGCCAACATCGCCCAATGCCCTGGTTGGCTTTGGCTTATGATGTGAAATTCCAAGCAGACACAAGCTCGCGAGCAGACGTTTACAGCGACGTCTCGCTTGTCGGACTGCGGCCATGGCAGAGATCTGGCCGCTGACGGCGCTGCGCCGAGGCTCCTTGCTCAATAGAGTACCGACGGCAGATAAGCGCCCTTGGGCTCGTTGTAGAGGCCGATCGTCATTAGGGTCATCTGGTGCACGAGTCGGAGACGATTTTGCAGGCACCAGCGGAATAGTTCACTATTGCGGGTCGGGACCAAAAAGCCGCCGCCGGGAAAGCCCGGAGCAGATCCGATCAGGGCCTTCAGACCTTCGTTAGTCTCGGCGACGGCATGGGCAAAGAACCCGACATCCGTCGCGTAGGCGGTGATCTGGCCAAGATACTCGACGACCCGCGCTGTCCCTGCATTAATCGCGTCGTCGAGTTCGCCGCAACGATCGTGACCGTGAACCCGCTGGCATAACAAGTTGCAGGCCGCGAGATCGGCAGCACGGGCCGGACGCACGTCGTACCCCGGCAATCTGACGCCCAACGGCGCGCCGTTCATTTTCGAGATCGTCTCGCGGGTGTCAAAGCCGAGCTTGGCGTACAAACACAAAGAACGATTGTGAAATGTGGATTGCAGCAGCCTCACCCCGGCCGCACGCCGCTCGCTCGCGCGGTCGAGCGCAGCCTGCATCAACCGGCGCCCGATCGTCGCGTTCTGTGACGTCGGATCAACTGTGATCGGCCCGAGGCCAGCAATCGAGCCGCGTTCGTCGAGAAAGTTGCTGCCGACAACATTTCCGTCCTTTTCGGCGACCACCGAGTAGAACCCCGGGTTTGACAGCAGCATCATCAAGACCTGCGTCGCCACCTCTGCCGATGGAAAATCCCATGGGAAATTGTGCTCGTCGTCAATCGCCCTGAACGCCTCGAAGCAGATTTTGCCGCAAATGGTGGCATCCGACGGCGCGCCGGGTCGCAGCACGATGCTCATTCGTCTTTCCCCTGATCCAGGGGTTTCAAGCTGCAGCTTACTGCTCTCATCATAAATAATCCAGAGCTTCACTGCTATGCGCCTCGGCCTTTTTCAGAGTACGGAAGCAGGAGTTCCCGCCAATTGTGGTCTGCTCGTCGAGGTCCGGGTTGGGTCAAACGCGTCACTTTGACAGCGCGCCGCGAACTTCCGCTCTTCCCCGATCAGCTCGCCGATCAGGAGCGTCAGGTCCGAAAAGTGCCATGAACGGAAGTAGACAGGTCGCGCGTGCAGACCCTATGAAGCTGGCAGTTCGCGGTCGAATATCTGACCGTAATCAACAATCGATGCGCGCGTGCCTGAGATGCGCAGGGCATGCCAAAACGCAACCTGGTTCGCTGTCAACACCGGCCGTGCGAGGTCCTCTTCCAGAGCCTTGATGGTTCCGACGGCCCGAAAGCCATTGCCGCCAATGAAGACCGCTTCGGCGCTCCTGGGTGTGTTGGCGCGGACCCACTCATAAAGCTGGCCGGGATGTATGGCGCGCTGGTCTGAGGGCAGGCCGGCCGAGCCGTTGTGGACCACTTCGAGTCCCTCTCCTTGAAAGTATCCGGCACCCTGTTGACTGAGCTCGGCAGAGAACCAAGGAGGGTTGATCAGTGCGAGCTTTGTTACGCCGAGTGAGGCGAAGGCGAGGACGGCCGCCGCGCACGGAATGACCACAGGGATACCTCGGGTGCGCGCTTCCAGGCGCTTCTTGAGCGCCGCATCGTCGGCTGCACCTCGCACATAGCTGCTACTGGTGAAGCCATATACGATCGCATGGAGCGGGGCTGCTGCCAACAGATCGGCGGCATCGTCCACGAGCGGCGGCTCGGCAAAGGCGCGCACGGGATCGTCAGCAATTTTCTGATCCATCTTCCCACCTGGAGCATAGACGCCAAGAGGGACGCGGGTTGCGTGGATCGAAACCCCGTCCGGGGCCATGGCTCCGAATTCCGCCTCTGGCCCGATGTCTGCGTGGGGAGTTAGCAATCCTATTCGCGCTCGCCACCCCCATCCATCCGGCTGCCACATTGCCATCTCCCTTGAAGGCACGGCTTCGAATATCCGTCAAAAGTTACGCCGCCGTCCTGACCCTGAATAGCTGCCACTTCTCTTCAAGGCCCCTCAAAAAATGCTCACCCGCGTCATCGAGTTCGATGCCTGAGCCAGCGACAAGGTCCTTAACCGTCCTTGAAACGACTACTTCACCTGCTGTCGCGGTATCCATGATACGTGCCGCAAGATGAACGGCAATCCCGAGCACATCCCCGTCGCTCCGCTCCACTTCTCCGGTATGCAGCCCCGCGCGAACTTGAATGCCAATCGGTGCCATCGCCTCCATAATCGCCATTGCACACCGGATTGCCCGTGCTGGGCCATCAAAGTCGACCAGAAACCCATCTCCCGTCGACTTTATCTCGTTCCCACGAAAGCGCATGATTTCCCGACGAACAGTCGCATCATGTGCTTGCAGTAACTCGCGCCAGCCCTTGTCCCCCAGTTCCCGAGCTCGTTCCGTAGAAGCGACGATGTCGGTAAATAGGATCGTCGTCAGCACTCGCCGTGACGCCGTTGTGGTTCGTGTTTCGGCGCCTGGCTCCACAACAAAATCCAAAATCGTATCGGCAATGAGTGTTGCGTTGTCACCAAACCAGCACATATGGTCGGGCCCTTCTAATTCAATCAGCTTCGCGTGCGGAATGTGGCTTGCCAGAAAACGCCCGGCCTGAATGCTGACTGTCGGATCTTCTGTTCGGTGTAATATGAGAGTGGGGACGCGAACCGACGGCAGGATACCATCAATGTTGATGCCGCTATTCAATCGCATCAAGCTCTTTACTGCTGATGGGCTGCCGCCGAGTCTTTCCCACCGGCCCCACCAACGTTGAAATTCCATATCGCCCTTCTTCGACGGGGCAAACGCCGCAAGGCTCTCACCGGTACCCCATTTTGTGTCGACATAGTCAAGAAACGAGTCAAGCTTCTGCTTTGTCGGAAACCAGTCTGAAAACCGCGCGAAAGCACCGTACAACACAAGCGCCGAACAGCGTTCAGGATGGGCGGCAGCAAAGAGCACTGCAAGTGATCCACCCTCCGAAACGCCCATGACAGCCGCCCTTTCAACCCCGGCGGCATCCATCACAGCCCGAGCATCGTCCTTTCGCTGTTCGAGACCAGGCAACTGGCCCAGGCGATCGGAAAGACCCGTGCCTCGCTTGTCGAACAGGATAACTCGCGCCCGGCCTGCTAAATGGTTCAGCCAGTGAGCTGCTTCTGGCCAATCCCAATAGTGCTCGATGTTGGAAATAAAGCCCGGGATTATGACGAGGTCGACCGGGCCAGTTCCAAAGGCCTGATAGGCGATATGAACATCGCCGCTCTTCGCGTAGCGAATTTCAGGTGCCACTGAATGGCCTCATCATCCTAGAGGACCCATATCGCCACCATAGCCGATCAGATGAGCGCGCGCGATCTCAAACTGATCAGACGAGCGGGTCAACCCTTAACATCATGTCCCTTGTGGGTCATTCGCGTCGGTTTGGCCGGACCACGGCGACTTCCGGTCTACCCCGGTAAACGGAATTTCTCAGATAGGCCGACACGTCTCGAGGTGCCAATCCGACCTCGATGCCCAACCTTGACAGTCTCAGTGCGCTAGCCGCGCTGAGGCTGTTCGTCAGATCTTACCATTCATCCGAGACGACATGGTCGCACACGTAGCAACGGAAAATTCTCATTGCGGCTGCGCCAAGCAAGCATGGAAGGTCTCCCAAGTGCGTCATGCTCGAAGAACATTTTTCGCAGCTTCGAGATGGGTCCGTTTGATCCAGTGATTCAGCGCTTGGCAGTTCCGGAAATTCCAACCTTGCCGGCCCGCGCAAACCGATGTGAAACAATGTCGTCCGCACCAGCTATGCCGCACAGGGGAACTAACCGACTGTGCTAAATTGCTCACACTTCATGTTGCCAAGCTCCTGCAGACAGCAATGAGAGGGAACCGCCGACGTCGAGGAGCGATCCCGCGCCGTCGACATTGATGGTTCCTGTTCGTGCGCCTATACTGCCGATAGTAGCCGCGCCGGCCTGGTTAGATGAAGGACGATATCCGCAGAAGCGTTAACTTGCGAATGGCCCCGAGCTTTCATGCCGCTCCCTGCCGGGTCTGAGCAGAGAGATTTAACGCCTGTGTTGCGGCGACCGGTTGAGCCGGCACCTCAATAACGGACATTGTCAGCCAAGCCCGTCAGGTCCGAAAAGTGCCAGACTCGGACATCGGCCAGTTTATTCGATCACCCCGTCGGCAAGCGCGAGCAGCGGTGACGGAACCCGGATTCCCAACGTCCTTGCCGTCTTCAAATTGATGAACAACTCAAACTTGGATGCTTGCATCACCGGAAGGTCAGCGGCCTTTTCACCTTTGAGGATTCTGCCTGCGTACACGCCGGCCTGTCGGTACATTTCGTTGATGCTCGCACCATAGCTCATAAGACCACCAGCCACGGTGTACTCCCGCAAAGCATAGATTGTCGGTACTGCGAGGCGCGCCGCCAGTGCAACAATTCGCTCGCGCTGGCTTTCGAAAATTGGATCGGTGGTTACAAGAAGGGCCTCCAGGGGTTCTTGTACTGCTGGCTGAAAAGCGGCGTCGAAATCCCACCTTTCACCGACTCTTAGTACTTTCACTTCCCATCCAAGCGTCCGCGCGGCGCTTTCTGCGGCCGCTCCTTCGGCCTCACTAGCAGGCGTGGTTGAGTTCACAAGAACACCCAACAGCTTGGCTCCTGGAAGCAAATCGTGCAGCAGAGCAATCCGCTTCGACACGATCTCACCTGAAAGAAGTGTGATTCCAGTAAGGTTGTTGCCGGGACTATTCAAACTGGCGACGAGCCCGAATGCAACGGGATCGGCGCCCATCGTAAAGATGATCGGAATTTCGGAAGTCGCTGCTCTTGCAGCTCGCGCAGATGGCACCCCACCCGTCGCGGCAATCACCGCCACGCGACGGCGAACCAAATCAACCGCCATTTCTGGCAGCCGTTCGTATTGACCCAATCCCCATCGGTATTCGATGGCGACGCTGCGGCCTTCGACATAGCCTTTTTCCGCAAGGCCGTCGCGGAACGCAACTACGCGAGACTCCAACTCTTTGGGCGAAGCACCGTTGAGAAAGCCGATTACTGGTAACGCCGGCTGCTGCGCGAATACGGTCAGCGGCCATACAGCTGCCGCGCCGCCGAGAAGTGAGATGAACTCGCGCCGCTGCATTCGCCCTCCATCGGGGCTGCACTTTGCGCAATACGCAAACCTAACATTCTTCGACTAAGCGGCAAGTGCAAAGGCGCACCGATCAACTGTCGACGGTGCGGCCAATGTCCGAGTTGGGTCAAACGCGTCACTTTGACAGCGCGCCGCGAACTTCCGCTCTTCCCCGATCAGCGGACATCGCCGATCAGGAGCGTCAGGTCCGAAAAGTGCCACAAGGAGACTCATGCACCGCAGCAAATTGCCTCTCTATTCGATCACCTCGTCGGCGATGGCGAGCACCTTTGGCGGAATTTCGAGGCCGAGCGCCTTGGCGGTCTTGAGGTTGATAACGAACTCAAACTTGGTCGATTGCAAGACCGGCAGGTCGGCGGGCTTGGCACCTTTGAGAATTCGCCCCGCGTAGATGCCGCCCTGACGATGCGCGTCGGTGATGCTAGTGCCGTAGCTCATGAGACCCCCGGCCACTGCATGCTCGCGCACAGCGTACATTGCGGGCATCGCATGGTGCGCCGCAAGCGCGGCCAGTTGTTCCGCGTGGGCGATAAGGAACGGATCAGCGGCAACAACGAGCGCTTCGACTCGCTGTTGCAGGAGCGTTGCAAAAGCCGTCTTTAGTTCGTCGTCTGTGCCGGCATTGACGACAACCAGTTTCCGCCCGAGCGCCTGCGCCGCCGCCTGCGCCTCTCGCAGCTGTATATTGGCATCCGGAAAATTCGGATTCACGAGCATGCCGATCACCGTTGCCTTGGTCACCAGTTCGTGCAGCAGTTCAAACTTCTTTGCCGCCAGCGCGCTTATCATGAAGCTCACGCCCGTTAGGTTGCCGTCAGGCTTGTTGAAGCTGGCGACAAGGCCAGACGCGACCGGGTCCGTACCGGCCACGAAGACAATTGGAATGGCCGCGGTCGCGGCCTTAGCCGCTTGAGCCGACGTGATGCCGCCCCCGGTCGCAACGATCACCGTCACCTTGCGGCGAATCAAGTCGGCCGCCAGAGCCGGCAGTTGATCGTAATGACCCAGCGCCCAGCGGAAATCGATCTCTACGTTTTGCCCGTCGAAAAATCCGACCTCGCCTAGCCCGCGACGGAACGCGGCCACATTGGCCACGGAATCGTCCGGCGATCTGCCGCTGAGGAATCCGATCACCGGTATCGCCGGCTGCTGCGCACGCGCAGCAAGCGGCCAACCCGCCGCCGCACCGCCTAGGAGCGTGATGAACTCGCGCCGCTGCATGTCCGACCCTTAAGCTCAGGAGACGGCATCTTATCGGTTCAAACGAGTACTTTGATAGGGGCTGAAACCGGCATCAAAACGATTGCCGCATTGCACAGCCAATGTCGCTGTTGGGTCAATCGCGTCGTTTTGACCATGCGCCGACCACTTCCGGTCTACCCCGATAAGCAGACATTTTCAGCGTCCATCGGCATGTCTCAAAGGTGCCAGAAAGCGACATCATTCAATAACCTCTGATGCGCTCGCGAGGAGCGCAGGAGATACATTCAGGCCAAGCGCCCTTGCGGTCTTGAGGTTGATGATCAGGTCGAATTTTGTCGGCTGTTGGATTGGAAGTTCTCCCGGACTAGCACCCCCCAATATTCTGACGACATACTCGGCGGTGGCACGATACTGGTCTTGGATATCGGGAGCGTAGCTGACCAACCCACCCTGCTCAGCGTCATCACGGCGCTCATAGATCGTCGGGAGCCTGTGTTCCGCCGCACTATCGATTATGAGGCGCCGCTGGGTTGATGAAAAAAATGGACTGCCACGGATCACAATACCTTGGGCACCACGGGCAAGCGCCTCGCGCATTGCAGAACCCACTTCCTCCGGTCGTTGCATCTCAACAAAGCTATACTCGACGCCAAGCGACTTCGCGGCCTGATCCTGCCCGGGAGCAAAGAGGCCCCAGATCGAGCGGGCCGAAAGGACGGCAATTCGTTGAAGGCCCGGCACCATCTCTTTGATTATTTCGAAGACTTTACCGGAAATATCTCGCTCCATGCTCGCAAAGCCAGTTACGTTTCCACCCGGACGCGACAGGTTCTTGATGAGGCCCCCCATGAATGGGTCCGCCGCCGAAGCTGTTACGATAGGAACTGTGCTGCTGGCGGCGGCAACAGCCCGCACAAGAATTGTGCCCTCCGTAACGACGATATCAACTTTCTTGTTCACCAACTCGGCGGCGAGTTCTGGCAGCCGGCTAACATTTCCGTCGCCCCACTGCTCGACGAGAACGAAGTTGCGAGCTTGGATGAAACCCTTGTCGGAGAGCGCCTGCAGGAAAGCATCAAGCTCGCGTTGAGGAGGCCGGGCGGCACGTAGAAACCCAATACGCCAAACTTTAGCTGGCTGCGCTCGTGCGCCTAAACACCAGAGTACTGCGCCGCAAATTGCTGCAATAAGCACACGTCGCTTCATGCCGAACCCCAAGTTGCGGGCCAACGTAGCAGACTGGGAAGGAAACGTAACGTCCGCTAAGGGTCTTGGTCGTGTAAAAACGCCCTTCTAAGGAAGTCGGTGAGAAGCCAGGACCGGTTCGGTCTCAGGCCGCGATCGCAGTCATCAGCGGCTTGGTCCCGACGATGTTCATGACCCGTGTCAGGTTATAGGCGAGGACCGAGAGTGCCATCTCGGCGG